>JBKPIZ010000159.1:0-11646 GCA_046730495.1 Pseudomonadota bacterium | reverse complement strand
GGCATAGACGTAAAATGCGGCGCGGCCATAGCCGCCATTGCCAGGCCAGAAGCCGCAGCTCGAGACTTCGTGCGAATAGGCTTCGTCCATCACCCACTTGGCGACATTTGGCGTCTCGCCCTTGAGCGGCGGCGCGGTCCGGCCGGAAAACCGCGTGACGGCAAGATCGAGCCCGCCCCAGAAAAAATGCACCGGGCTCGCTTTGCCGATGAAGCGGCCGCGAAATTCGGTGAAGACGCGGTTGACCTGCACCAAGGCCTGCCAGAATCTTTCCACGTAGACGCGATCGTATTGCCGATGCGTGCGATCTTGCTCGAACGGGATCGCGTTTTCGATCTCGCTCGGCATGGTCCAGATGTCTACCTCGATATCGAGCCGGCGAAGCGCCGCCATGAAGGCGGCGTAGAAATCGGCCACCGTCACCGGTTCGAGCGCCAACACCTCGGGGCGGCCATCGCTGGCCTCGACACGCAATCGGTGTTCGGCAAAATCAAAAATGACATCGAAGGTCCGTCCGCGATAAGGCATGGCGGGCGCGATAAGCCCACGCGAAGTGACGTCGAACGGGGCGTTCCACCAATGATTGATCAGCGGCGTGCAGGCGATGCGCACCTTACCGACGATCTGCGTCCACAAAATCAGCGTGTCGCAGGTATCGCGCCAGGCTGCAAACGGCAGATCGGGCCATTGCGGATTTGCGCTAATGCCCACGTGACTTTTCTCCCGCCGGCAAAATACTTATAATGCTAAGGAATTATTGGCTCTATTCTAGCATGCGCGACGCTCCCGGCTCAAAGCTTTTGCAAGACTGGATCGCTCGCGCGGCCGCGCGTTCCCCGCAAAAGCCCTGGGTCATTGCCGCCGATGACGGGCGCACGGTGGACTATGCGCGCTTGCGCGACTTCGTTCACCGTTTCGCCGCCTGGTTTGCGCGCCGCGGCGTTGGGCCGAACGACCGGATCGCGCTGCTTGCGGACAATGCGATCGAGCGGTTGCTTTGCTACTTCGGGGTGATGGCGGCGGGCGCGACGGTCTGTACTGTCCATGTCGAAATGAACCGCAACCAGCTTCCCGGCATTCTCGATCGGCTCAAACCGAAACTCATTCTCTATCAAGGCGGCTTGCGGCTGGACGACGTCCTGGCGGCGACGGCCGCGCCGCGGCTTGCCATCGGACGCCACGACGCGCCGGGCGCCGACACGGTGTTTGGCGAACTTGCGCGCGCGACGCCGGGCGAGCCGGAAACCGCCGCTTCTGCGGACGACGACGCCGTGATCCTGTTCACCTCTGGGACCAGCGCGAAACCGAAAGGCGTGGTTCTGAATTTTCGCGAATTTCTTTCCAATATCGATCCGGTCGCTGACGGCTTTGGTATCAGCGCCGCCGATCGCCTCTACGATTTTCGACCCTTCAGCTGGGCCTCGGCGCAGTTATTGGGCGCGCTCGCGCCGGTCAATCGCGGCGCCACGCTGGTGCTTGCCGAAAAGTTCTCTGCGAGCCGGTTTTTCAATCATTTGCGCGACCATGACGTCACGGTCGCCACCGGCAATCCGACCACGCTGAACATTCTGCTCAACAGCGAAATCACGTTCGAACGCGACGCGCTACCGAAATTGCGTTTTGTCACGTCGAGTTCGGCGCCGTTGCTGCTCGACGAATGGAAGCGGTTCGAACAGAAATTCGGCATTCGCGTCGCGCAAGGCTATGGCGCCAGCGAGGCCACCTGGATCGCCGCCATTTCCGGCGAGGAGCGCCGCCTCGGCACCGTGGGCCGGCCGTTCGCCTACCATGACTTCGCCATCGTCGACGGCGAAGGGCGCCGCCTGCCGGACGGCGAAATCGGCTATGTCGAAGTCGGCGGCTGGCCCGATCATCCGTTCCGCTATCTCGCCGAAGACGGCGCAATCCGCGTGCATGCCCGCGGCCGCATCCGCACTGGCGATATCGGCTGCCTCGACGGCGACGGCTTTTTGATGCTCACGGGCCGCGAAAAGGAATTGATCATCCGCGGCGGCGCCAAGATTTCGCCGCTCGAGATCGATGCCTGCCTGATGCAATGCACCGACGTGATCGAAGCCGCCACGATCGGCGTCCCCGACGCAATCTATGGCGAGGAAGTGGTGAGCTACGTCGTCGGTCGGCCCGGCGCGACGCTCGACACCGCGGTGCTGTTGCGGCACTGCGCCGATGCGCTACCTGCTTTCAAGGCGCCGAAGCGGATCGTGCTCGCAAGCGCCTTGCCCAAGACGGAACGCGGCAAGCTCGACCGCAAGGGGCTGGCGGAGAGGTGGCGCCAAAGAGCGGAGCGCTCAGACATTGCTGCGGAAAAGTAATTTACCAGATGTCTACCGCCCGCTCCGCGCCAGCGAATGCACCCAGCCCTGCATGCGCTTCTTGGCATTGGCGATGTCGTCGGCGGAGAAGAAATCCTCCGGCCGCACCTTGTCGACCGGATAAACCGGGCGGAGAAAATCGCTCTCATAGCCGAACGGCACTGTGGCATCGATGCCCATGCCGCCTTCGAACTGCGTGTTCGACGCGGTCCATTGTTTTTCGCCGGCCGTCATGCGCTCCGCCGGCATGAAGGTCTGGCCGCGGCCGCCCGGAATCGGGTTGAGGATATCGGTCCGCGGATTGACGCGCGTGGTCATGCACCACATCACGTCGTCCATCGAATAGGGATCGACGTCTTCGCTGACCGCGATCGCGAGCCGCATGCCTTGCGAGCACGATAAAGCCGCGGCGAGGAAATTGCGCTGCCAGCCCTCGTCGATTTGGTGGCGCTTTTTCACCTGGATGATGCAGCCGCCCCAATCGGTCATGCAGTACGGGATGACGACGTTCTGCACGATGCCGGGCTGCAAACGATTGCACAGTTCGTAGATCGCCGCCTCGCGCACCGTGGTGTCGATATTGTGATCGTCGAGCATATGCACGCCGAGCGCGAAGATGATCGGCTTGGTCGCCGGCTTGCGCATGGTGATGGCGGTGACATGGAAGGTCGGCGCCTTGTAGGACTTGCCCATATAACCGGCCCATTCGGGATGGAAATGATACCGGCCCTGCACGCCGGCTTCCTCGGCTTCCTTGGTCTCGAAGCGGCGGTCGCGCGGATTGACGTAGCCTTCGAGCACGATTTCGCAGTCGGCCAGCGCCATGGCATTGACGGTGCGCGCCTTGACGAGCCGCACCGGCGCGCCCTGCACCGCCGAGGCGATGCCGATCTCGTCGCAACCCATCGGCAGGATCGCGTAATCGAAGCCGGCGCCGGCTAAGAGCGTGCAAGCCGGCGGCACGCCGAAACACACCGTGATCGGTACCGGCTGATCCTCTTTGTAATATTTGTTCGCCACCTGCCACATGTGCGAGCCGGGCGAGATCTGGAACGTGCCGACATTACCCCAGCGGAAATTCATGCGGTTGTAGCCGAGGTCCGAACCGCCCTCGAATTGCGGGCCGGTGACGCAGCGAATCCCGGAGCCGACGGTGAGTTCCGGCTCGTAGGTGGTATGACGGATTGGCACCATCCATTCGTTGACGTCGCGCGGCGACTCGATCACGTGCTCCTGGCACGGCGCCTCACTCTGCGAAATTTCGACCGGCGGAATTGGATGCGACAACGCATAAGCGAGCTTGCGCACCCGTTCGGCATCGTCCTTCCAGCCGAACATGCGATTGATGATCGCCATGTCGCCAAACAGATTGGTGATCACGCGATGGTTCGGCTTGCCCTTGACGTTGTTGAACAAAACCGGACAGCCGCCATCCATATGCTTTTGCAGGCCGGTGACCTGAAGGTCCGGATCGACCTCCTTGTCGGTCTCGATCAGTTCGCCGCAGCCGCGCAGCCATTCCAGCGTGCTGCGTAGATCGAAGGCCTGGTTCGGCAGCGCATCGGCTTGCGGCTCGCCGCGCGGATCTTTGCTGCGCTCGTCTTTGCCGCGCGCTGTCTGCTGCATGACTGACTGCCCTATTGCATAGAATACTAAGTATTATTATCGACGTGAGGCCTTTGACCTGTCAACGCCGATGCCGCCACAACGTTTGCTGAAAACCGGCCATTCGCCAAAAACCAAGTCGCGCCGCGCCGCCGCGTTTCCGCCGCGGCTGTCCTCCGGCTATCTGGTGCGCGATGCGCACCGCGCGTTTCAGCGGCTTCTTGAGCGGCGGCTCGCGGCTTACGGCGTCGCCCGCGGGCAATGGTACTTCCTGCGCGTATTGTGGATCGCCGACGGACTGTCGCAGCGCGAATTGTCGGCGCGCGTCGGCATGATGGAGCCGACCACCGCGATTGCGCTGCGCAGCATGGAGCGCTCGCAACTCATCCGCCGGCTGCGCGCCGACGACGACCGCCGCAAGGTGCGGGTATTCCTCACCGCCAAGGCGAAACGGCTGCGCAACGAATTGCTCACGCTCGCCCGCGGCATTACCGCGGAGGCCGAACAAGGCCTGGCCGCGCGCGACCTCGCCACGTTCCGCCGCGTCATTGCGCGCATGACCGCAAACCTGGACCGGGTTACGCAATAGCGCCGGGCCACGACAGCGCACTGCGCAATGAAGGCGTGTCGGTTTGGCGCAGGCGCGCAATGTCGGTAGAAACCGCGCCACGAGCGTTTTATTGTTGCCACGCCCACGAGCCGGGAGAACGACATGACTGCGCGTCGGTATTGGATCGGCCTTGCCGTTTTGTGCCTGCTGGCGTCATCGCCCGCGGCGCAGGCGCAAACGGTCAAATACCCGGAAAAGCCGGTCACCATCATTTCCGATGCGCCGCCCGGCTCCACGCCCGACGTCGATGCGCGCTTCATCGCCGCCGGCCTGAGCAAGCTTTGGGGCCAACAGGCGGTGATCATCAATCATGCCGGCGCCAATGGCAGCATTGCCGCACGGGCCGCAGCCGAGGCGACACCAGACGGCTATACGCTGTTCATGCCGGCGCTCTCGACCTTCGTCGCGCTGCCGTCAACTGCACCCAACATACCGATCCGGCTGCCGCGCGATTTTTTACCGATCGGCTTCACCGCGGAAAATCCGATGTTCGTTGCAGTGACGCCGGAACTTGGCGTCAGTAGCCTCTCGGAATTGATCGCGCTCGCCAAGAAGAAACCCGGCACCATTTCCATCGCCGTGACCGGCGTCGGCCGGCTTACCCATCTCACCGGGCTTCTGCTGCAGGAACGCGCCGGCATTGCGCTGCTCCCCGTGCCCTACAATGCTGGGCCGGCGGCCGCGCTTTCCGACGTCGCCGCCGGACGCGTTTCGATGATCATCGAAGGCTATTCCGGAATTGTCGGCGCGGTGAAGGCCGGGCAAGTCAAGCTGATCGCAGTCGCCGCGGCGCAGCGACTGCCGCAGTTTCCCGATCTGCCGACGGTAGCGGAAACGATTCCAGGTTTTTCCGCCACCGGCTGGCAAGTGCTGGTCGCGCCGCGCGGCACGCCGACCGCCATCATCGATAAAGTCGACGCCGATCTCGCCAAGGTCGTCAGCGATCCGGATTTCCAGAAGCTACTTGCCAATGTCGGCAGCTATTCGCATGCCATGAATGCAAAAGAGGCGTTGGCGTTCGTCGAGCAGCAACAGGCGACGTGGCTGCCGGTGCTCGAAAAAATTCCGGTGAAGTGAAAATCAGACTCGCGGCGCGCGGGAGCCCTGGACCGATTTGCGCAGCAAGGCGTACAGGCTGCCGCCAGTCAGCGTGCCAAGAACATAGGCGACCGCGGCGAGAACAGCGAGCGGCGCACGAACGCTAAGACCCAGGAACGACATCGTCACGACCTGGACGTTCTGGACGACGAAAATTATTGTCGCGGCCGCGAATAAGACGACCAAAGTCAAATAGACCCAACGCATGGCTGCCTCGTGTTTACATCGGAAAGACGGCCAACATAGCGCTTAAACAGCGGCGCCCCTATCGGAACCTTGATTAGGATCAAAGACCGACATGTGATAAGGCCACGCGCAGTACAGGGAGGTTTTCCATGCTGACGCTTTATTATGCTCCAGGCGCCTGCTCGATGGCTTCGCATATTGTGCTCGAAGAGAGCGGCGAGAAATACGAGCCGAAGAAAGTGGATCTTGCCGGCGGCGAGCAGCGCACCGAAGCCTATTTGAAAATCAATCCGCTCGGACGCGTGCCCGCGCTCCGCCTCGACAACGGCGATCCGCTTGCCGAGAACACCGCGATTCTACCCTATCTCGGCAAGCGGTTCGGGCTGTGGCCGACCGACGCCATGGGCGAGGCCAAAGCGCTGGCCCTGATCGGCTTCTTCGCCACCAGCGTGCATCCGGCGCATGCCCATGTCGGACGGCCCGAACGCTACACCGCCGACTCTTCGGCGTTTCCCGGGATCAAGGACATGGGGCTGAAAACCTTTCACACGTATCTAAAACAGATCGACGGCATGGTCGCCGGCCGCGAATGGCTGTCCGATCGCTATTCGGTGCTCGATCCCTACGCCTTCGTGTTTTACACCTGGGGCGTGCGCCGCGAATTGCCGATGGCGGAATTGAAGAACTACAGCGCGCACAAGGATCGCCTCCTCAAGCGCCCGGCCGCCGCCCGCGTGGTCGCGGATGAGAAGGTGAAGGTGTGAGCATCGCTAATTATTGCGCGCCTCCGACTCATACCTCCGCGGCAATCGCATTCAGATTTCCGCTTAAGGGGGCATGTCGGACGTAATCGGCACAGGTCATTGAGCGATTGACCCGATTCAGACATCAGGCATCCGATTTTGCCGTGATGCACAACGCCATTGATTCAGCGATATGGTAATATGCGGTCGTCGGGCTGAGGGGAAAGCCCGTGGAAGAGTACCTCTCGTGAAGGCGCACCCATTAGCGCTGTCTCATGCGGTGGGGCTTTCGTTTTAAGCGGCGTGTCAGCTGATTTCAGGCGCGAAAGATCTTATAATAGCAAAAGACTCGTTCTTCGGTGGCTCGTGGTACCGTAGGTTGTGTCATGGCGACGAAACGTCGACACTCATTCGATACAAAATCGTTTCTCGCCCGTGTCGGGGATGGCCAGAGCATAGGCAAGTACCGCAAAGGCCAGACCGTCTTTTCACAAGGGGACCCTGGCGATGCGGTCTTCTACATCCAGAAGGGCAAGGCCAAGCTCACCGTCGTTTCCGAGCAAGGCAAGGAGGCGGTTATCGCGATTCTTGGGTCGGACGAGTTTTTCGGCGAGGGATGTCTCGCCGGGCAGGCGCAGCGCATTGCGACGGTCACGACCATGACGGACTCCGTCATCGCTCGATTGGAAAAATCGGCTATTATCCAGGTGATCCATCAGGAGCCAACGTTCTCCGAGATGTTCATTGCCCATCTTCTGGGCCGGGCCATCCGCGTTGAAGCGGATCTCGTCGATCAGCTGTTCAATTCGAGCGAGAAACGTCTGGCCCGAATGCTCCTGCTGTTGGCGAACTTCGGCAAGGAAGGGGCACCCGAGCCGGTGATCGCGAAAATTAGCCAGGAGACGCTTGCAGAGATGATCGGAACGACGCGGTCGCGTGTAAGTTTCTTCATGAACAAATTTAGAAAGCTGGGCTTCATCGACTATAACGGCGGCATCGAAGTCCACAGTTCATTGTTGAATGTCGTTCTGCACGACCAGCCGCAAATCAAAAATTAAATTTTCATATTTTGTTACCCGCGGGTAGCGCTGCTGGGCGGCGCAATCCACAGGCCTCTTAAGTGTGAGCAATTTTGCACAGTCTTCACCTTGGGCATGGGGCTTTACTTGCGGGCGAGGGTGATTCGCCTTCTCATTGAAGAAGCAAATGGTTGTTTCCAGGCGCGCCCCGTCTTTGATGATGGGTCTCGTGGCTCCTGAGCGGGCGGCAATTCGTCAGCTTGCTGATGCAGCTGAAGGCGCAGGACGAAGTCTTGGGGGCTCTTTGGAGGGGAGAGCTTTTTGGAGGGTAGACATGGAAGCGTCGAACTATCGAGCGCGCTCCCTACCAGGAGCCGCGTTGGCGGGGCCTAACAGTCAGCCGTTCATAGACCTCGATGAGGCGCATCCGCTCGCGCAGGCGATCGTAGATACGATCCGCGATCCGCTCCTGGTTCTCGATCAGAGCCTGCGCGTTGTCACTGCAAACCGCGCTTTCCATCAGACGTTCAGGATGAATCGTCAGGATATTCAAGGTCGTCCGGTATATGGGCTGGGCGATGGTCAGTGGGATATTCCCAAACTTCGGTTGCTGCTGGCGGACGTCGCGCCACAGCACGCCGTGATAGAGGCTTACGAAGTCGAACGAGACTTTCCCATTATCGGACGGCGTTTGATGCTCCTGAATGCGCGGGAGATATTCAATCAAAGAAACTCCCGCAATCTCATTCTCCTGACATTTGAAGATGTTACCGATCGGCGTGCCGCCGAATGTGAGATCGCTGAGCTGCTGCAGCAGAAGGAAACGCTGTTGCAGGAGATGCAGCATCGTGTTGCAAACAGCCTGCAGATCATCGCGAGCATCCTTCTGCTCAAGGCGCGCACGGTGCAGTCGGAAGAAACGCGGCTGCATCTCAGGGACGCTTATCAGCGAGTCTCGGTGGCGGCCGTGCAACAGCAACTGCTGGCCTCGAGCCCTGGCGAGCCGATCCAAGTCGGCCCTTATCTCTCTCGATTGTGCGAGACCCTGGCAGCTTCGATGATCGACGATAGTCGTCCGATTTCATTGAAAGTTCAGGTGGAAGGCGGCACGGCCTCGTCCCCCGAGATGGGAAGCATTGGTCTCATTGCCACGGAGCTCGTGATCAACGCGTTCAAACACGCCTTTGTCGACGACAGGGCCGCTGGCCTGATCGTCGTTGCCTATGAGGCGACTGAAACGAGTTGGAGACTTGCGGTTTCCGACAATGGCAGTGGGACACCGGAGGGCCATTTGAAATTGGATAAACCAAGTTCTGGGCTGGGCACGATCATCGTCGAGGCGCTCGCCAAACAGCTTGACGCCCGTGTCGAAGTCGTCAGGAACCCAAAGGGCACGACGGCATCAATCACCCATGGAACGTCAGATCCAGCCTGGCCTCCACTGACGGACTCCACTTCACTGACAGGCTCCGGCGGGCGCTGGCTAGCAAAATCAAATGGCGCTTCCGTTGCGGCCGTTTGATTGCGTAATGTTCGTTTAATAACAGGCTAAGCGGTCCCTCCGTGTTCTAGTAAATGTCGATCCCGCACCCCATGTGTAAAAGATGACCTCAAGAGAAGACTATGTGAGCCACGACGCCGCTGCTATTGCGCGGTGGGATGACGAGGGTGGCGCTTCCATGTCGGCTCGAAGCAATACGGGCGTGAGAGTATCGAAAGCTATACGCTCTAAGCGGATGGCCGAGGCGACCGCAGATTTGAAGGTTGATCAGGCTCCCGCAGAAGACAAGAAAATTCTGGAATGTCTGGGAGCGGCCGTCATCATGCGATGGGGTACTCTCCCGACCAAAATCCAACGGGAACTCTTCGAACACGCGACTTCGCTTGCCGACCTCGCGCAGACAGCTCCGGCGAAGGGCCAGATCGCGCGCTTCCTGCATAATCACAAGGATGACGGCGCTCGGACGACAAGGACCATACCGCGCCGTGTTGTGATGTGACCCGGAGAGCGTTGCTGAACGCCTGATGAAAGGTAACGACAGTTTCCACCGAATGGGTATTACATGGCTACAAAAGAGCGGCTTGCGGCTATGGCGGCCGCCCGTTGCGCCCTGTGCTCAGGGGCGATGGCGTTTACGCTCGTGAAGGCAGATCCAACCAACAGCGCGTTGGAGTTTCGCACCTATGTGTGCAGGGAGTGCGGCCACAGTCAAACCTACAGCGTCGACGCCGGCGACAGCTGATGGGCAATGATGTTCAGCTGTTGCTAGGAGCCATTGGCTCGCCTATCCGCGCATAAGCAAGATTTGGTGCGTAGAGCGGGGCCGCGAGATGATGTTTACCATTGAGTTCTTCCGTATTCGAGAAAAGGACAACGCACACGCCATGCTTGATCGGATTACACACATCGCATCTGATCTGGAGAGCGCGAAGGTGAAAGCAAAATCGCTCTTCGACACTTTGAACCTCCCGCAAAACCCCGACGGCTTACGTATTTTGGACCAGGACGGACATGAGGTGTTCTTTTGGACGCCCGGAACAGATGGAGATCGTAACTAGATGACCATACGAACGACCCGCAAAACGGTGACTTTCGCTCGACCGTTCATACTGAAGGGAGTCGATCGAATATTGCCAGCTGGAGACTATCGAGTCTCGACCGATGAAGAACTTATCGAAGAATTGTCGTTTCCCGCTTATCGTCGCGTGTCGACGATGATCTTCGTGCCGACTGAATCTGCTTCCTCGGTTGAGATGGTGCCCGTTGACCCGCTAGACCTCCAGGTGGCGCAGGGGCGGGACCTGAATCATGGCAGTTAATTTTCCAACCAGAACCCACCGATGAAACTAGCGTGCCGTATCGCGATCTTAAGACACGCGAACGTGTCTGCTTGTCTTGCAACTCCTCGCAGCGCCAAGCGTTAGATTGCATGACCTATACGCAAAGGCTTCTCGACAAAATCCCGCCGCCAACGCTTCGGCTGTTCATCAATTTATCCACCATTGCAGCAATTGCCATCATGGGTTTGGCTCTGGTTACCCATTAGCAATAACGGGCACATTCGCGCGGCACGATATTCACGCGCTTCCAGCGGGTCCCTAAAAACGAAACAGAGCCGGCTTACCTCGATTGCGGAGCGCGCGGAAACGTCGGGTGTGAGCGATTTTGAACAGTTTCCGGACGGACAAAGGCGTAAGCTGACAACAATTGATACGCCATCCCAAAGCGTTCGATCTTTAATTCAAACAGAGCCGGAACCCATCCGGGTTTCTGCGACCTCGCTCCGAGCATGTCGGGCGAAAGGAAATACCATGCAAGTGCCTTCAATCTTTCAAGGAGAATCGCTGAAACGTCTGCTGCAAGGCGCAGTCGTCGGCGCCGTCGCAACGATTGTTGTTGGCTTTAGCTGGGGTGGCTGGTCGCTCGGTAGCACCGCCGACAAGATGGCGAGAGAGCAGTCCAAGCTGGCGGTCGTAGCGGCGCTAGCGCCCGCGTGCGCCGAAAAATTCCGCGCACAACCTGATGCCGCGGCGAAGACTATTGCACTTTCGAAGGTCTACCCGTGGAACCGCGCGAAGGATTTCCCCAAGGAGATCGTGACTCTCCCCAGTGAAACGGAGCCAAGCTCCGCTCTTGTGGACGCCTGCTACGCGTTGTTGTTGGTGCCGAAGTCAGCTGCGCTCAATTGAGATAGGCGTGAGGAGCGCCAATAAGAGGAGATCATGACTATCAATGTTCTTCCTGATCGCGGGATGCGAACGGTACTTTATTGCCTCGCAGCCGTAATCGTTGTGTTTGTTGGCATGTTATCGTTGACGATCCATCCCTAGAACTCGCGTCGTACGCACAATACGTCAAGCGTAAGCGCTGAACATTCGGCGCAAGTAGCGTCGTGTTCGTCAGGAGATTCGCTGAGTGGAGCGCTAATTCATAAATCGTAAATCTTCCTACGTGGTTCAATAACGAACAACCAAATGGCAAGGCCAGACAGAGCTATCACAGCGAGCGTTATGAAAAATGTCTCCATGATCCACGTTACAAGAGATATCTA
>JBKPIZ010000158.1:0-9649 GCA_046730495.1 Pseudomonadota bacterium | reverse complement strand
ATCCATGACTGCAGATATCATGCGGCCGCAGTCCCACCAGTTCGCGGCCGAACGCCGAGATCGAGCCGGTGTCCGGCCGATAATAGCCGGTGATCAGATTGAAGCTCGTCGTTTTGCCGGCGCCGTTGGGTCCGATCAGCGCCACGGTCTCCCCGTCGCGCACCGAAAAGCTGAGATCCTGGACTGCACGCAGTCCTCCGAACCGCTTGCTCAGATTGCGGATAACCAGCGCCTCAACCATCGAGCGGCACTTCTTTTGCGTGCGCGGCGCCGGCACGGGTGAAGCGCTGGTACAAATCGGTGAAAAGACCGATCAGTCCGCTTGGCCGCCACAAGATAACGGCAATCAAAATCAGACTATAAACGGTCAATTGCACGCCGCCATGGCCGCTGCCGAACCAGCTTTGCAAGAGCGCGGACGTTGCCTCCAGCAAAACAGTTCCTACGACCGGACCCCACAATGTGCCAATGCCGCCGACGATCGACACCAGGGCCGCCTCGACCGAAACATTGAAGCTGAACACGGTATTCGGATCGATAAAGTAGATGTACTCAACGTAGAACGTGCCGCCGAGCGCGGTCAGGAATGCGCTGATCAGGTAGATATGGCGCTTGATCTTCGTGGTATCGACGCCGACCGCTTCGGCCGCATCCTCGTCTTCGCCGACGGCAACCAGATAAAAGCCCATCCAGGAGCGCTCGATGCGATAGGTGATGACGAGCCCGAGCGCCAGCAAAGCAAGCGCGATATAATAGTAGGCGGCTCTGGACTCGAACTGCATCATCAATGGCGCGTCGCCGAGATTAGGCAAAGTCGTGCCCTCGGCGCCCCAGGCGAAATCGCGAAATTTGAGGAACAGCAGCATCAAGATCTGTGCGGTGGCGATCGTGGCGATCGCGAAATAGGGGCCGCGCAGCCGGAAGCACAGCGCGCCGATCGGCAGGCTTGCCGCCATCGCCACGACACCGCCGGCAAGGATGCCAATCCAAGGCGAGATGCCGAAGCGGATAAGCAAGATCGTCGAGGTGTAGGCACCCAAGCCGAAAAAGGCTGCATGGCCCAGCGAGAGTTGCTTGGCGTAGCCGCCCATCAGGTTCCAGGCGACGCCGATAAAGGCGAACAGCAAGACCCTGATGAAAATGTCGAGCGCAAAGGGATCAGCGACCACAACCGGGAGCAAAAGCGCGGCCGCCGCGAGCGCGGCAACCCAGGACCACGATCGTGTCAAGCGGACCGATTTCACCGCGCCCAGCCCCCGAATAATCCGTTCGGCCGCAGCGCCAGCGTCAGCAGCAGCATGACGAAGACCACGATCAGGCCCGAATCGGCGCCGACGAATTGCACGCCCAGCGACTCGGCGACGCCCATCATCAGGCTTGCAATCAACGCGCCGGTGATGTTGCCCAGCGTGCCCAAGACCACGGCGACAAACGCCATCAGCACGAAGATCTGGCCGACCAGCGGATAGGCCGGATAGAACGGCATCAGCAACGAGCCGGCGGCGCCCGCGAGCGCCAGCGCCACGCCGACCGCGACGCAAAACACGCGATCGGGATTGATTCCCATCAGCATGGCCACTTCGCGGTTTTGCGCTGCGGCCCGCATCGCTTTGCCGAGGTCGGTGCCGTGCAGAAACAGATAGAGGACACCACTGAGCAGCATGGCAATGGCGAAGGCGATGAGCTTCGCCACCGCGAAATAAAGCGGGCCGATGTGGAAGGACAGTTCGCTATAGGCGGTCTGCACGGTCCGATAGTTGGCGGTGAACAGCAACAGCGCGATGTTCATCAACAGCAGCGACAGCGCAAAGGTTAAAAAGATTTGCGGCATGTCGCCGAGCGCCAGCACGCGGCGGATGAGAAAATGCTGCACCAGCACGCCGACGGCAAACAATGTTGGCATTGAGATCAGGAGCGACAGCAGCGGGTCGACGCCGAAAATGCTGGCGAGAAAGAAGCTGATATACATGCCGATCATCACGAATTCGCCTTGGGCGAAATTGACGATCTTGACCACGCCGAAAATAAGCGTGACGCCGATGCTCACGAGCGCATAAATGCCGCCAATGAGCAGGCCGTTGATCACCGCCTGTGCAAGTGTCGCCAGCATCGGCGCCGCTGCCGGTATTACGCTTTGATCAGCTGGGCACGGGCTTCTTCCTTGGGAAAGACGGTCGCGAGATCGCCGTGCTGCCACTGCACGCCGACTGGATGGGCGTAGATGTTCTTGCCGTCGGGACCGAATTTCACTTTGCCGCCGGGGCACATGGCGGCGTAGCCGTCGGAAACGTCGAGCGCAGCGAGTGCCTCGCGCACCTTTTGCGGGTCGGTCGATGCGGCGCGCTCGAGCGCGTCGGCAATCATAAACGTTTGGGCGACGAGACCGCCGGCATATTCGAACAAGAACTCGCCAAATTGCTTCTGATAGGCGGCATTGACCTTTTGTGCATTGTCGCTGATGTCGTGATTCCAGTGCGCGACGCCGAGCAAGCCCTCGGCAGCGTTGCCAACGTTCCGATAGAAATCCGGAATGACGAAACCGCCGGAGCCGCCATTGATGGCGATCTTCAGGTCGACCTGTTTGATGGCGCGAATGATCAGAATGAGATCGTTGAGGTAGGAGACCGGGAACAGCATGTTCGCGCCCGAAGCCTTGACCTTGTTGATCAGCGGACTGGCATCGCTCAAGCCCGCCGAATAAGGCTCGAACATCACGATTTCAACGCCTTGGGCCGGCGCCTGCTCGCGCAGTCCGTTCGACGTGGACGTGCCGAAAGCGGTGTTCTCGAATATCACGGCGACCTTTGGCTGATCGCTCACGAGCTTCGACATCTGCAGCTGCGCCAAGGCGAACTGGGAAGCGCGCGAAAACGGCGTGAAGGTGAAATGGCGATCCTTATTGAGCTGATCCGAACTTGAGCCAGTCAACAGCGGCACCTTGGCGCGCTCGGCGACTTCGCTCGCGATCAGTGTCAGGGCGCTCGCGAAAGCGCCGTGAATCGCGGCGGGCTTATAGCTCGAGATCAGGCGATCGGTCTCGGTACGCGTCACCGTCGGATCGCTTTGAACATCCGACACGATCAGATTGAGCTTGGCGCCGCCGAGAGATTTGATGCCGCCGGCATCATTGACCATCTGCACCGCCAACTTCGCGGCGTTGACGCAACCTTGGCCAATTTGCGCAAAACTGCCGGTGACCGGGTAAAGTCCGCCGATATTGACCGTGTCCGCCGCCGCCGCCGTGCGAATGTTAAATGCGCCGACGGCGCCTGCAGCGAGCGCGCCGGAGGATTTAAGGAAATCCCTGCGGCCAAGCCGCGTCGCACCGAGCCCGCTATTGGACTTTTTCATCCGATCCTCCCTTTCGCCCTCATCGCCGAGCAGCATCGATCTTATTTGCCCTGTTGTAGCATAGGCCAAGTGGCGTGAAAGCCTCGCCGGAGCGGGAGCTAGGGTAGGCTCTGCTCCGAGCGCGCATCGCGGAAAGGCAGAAGCCCTTTTCGCGCTGCGGCCGGCAAAGAAAGTCTAGCCCAACAGGGCTTGCGTCTCGTGCCACAAGCGTTGAACGACTTCGCCGGCGGGTTCTGCCCTCGCCAATCGGGCGGACTGACCGGCCCAGGCTTGCATGCCGGCGATGTCATTCGCTTTTGCAGCCGCATCGCGCATGGGCTGGGTGAGGCCGCGTTGCACCGGATAGGGGGCTGGCGGCGGCGCGGTGGGGCCCATCGCCGCGCGCACATAATCGGTGGCAATGCTGCGGGCCGGCCGTCCCGTCATGGTGCGGGTGACCACCGTATCTTCTGGCGCGGCTTTTCCGATCGCGTCCGCCCAGGCGCTCGGGATCTTGGCTTCCGGACAGCGCAGGAAGGCCGTGCCGATCTGCACTGCGGAAGCGCCCAAGAGCAGCGCCGCCGCCATTCCCCGTCCGTCGGCAATTCCTCCAGTCGCCACCACCGGGATTTTCACCGCATCGGCCACGCCGGGAACGAGACTGAGTAGACCGACCAGGCGCGTTTCAGCTTGCGTAAAATCTGACGTGCCACGATGGCCGCCGGCCTCCATGCCTTGCGCGATGACGGCGTCGGCGCCCGCGCTTTCCGCCGCTTTCGCTTCGCTGACCGTTGTGACAGTTGCGAACCACTTGATGCCTTTGCCCTTCATCCGGGCGACGAAACGGTCCGCGTGGAGGCCCATGATCGACGAGACGATCATGGGGCTCGTCTCCAGCAAGGCATCGCATTGCCCTTCGAAATCGGGCAGCACAACGTTGCCGGCTTCGGGTGGGACCGGCGGCCCCCACGTGGCGAGAAAATCCCGCACCGCGGCTTCTGCGGCGGCATCGCGCTTGGGCGGCGGATCGGGAATCCACAGATTGAATTGAAAACCGCCATTGGTGCCGGCCCGTACGTCGGCCGCCCATTTCCTGATTGCCTCCGGCTGCATATTCAGCGCGCCGCAGCCGCCGAGGCCGCCAGCATTGGCAATGGCGATGGCGAGCGAAGGCGGGCAGGCGCTTGCCATCGGCGCCATCAAGATCGGCACCCGAAGGTTGAATTGTTCACAAAACGTGGCGGCGCGCGCGAGGGCAGGGTGCTGCGGCATGCGACGGCCAGTTTACATTGGTCCTTCGGGGCATTCGAGGCCGGTGCCAGCCAGTTGGTCTAACGTAGCATGCTCAACACTGCGGCGAATCCCACTCGCCTCGGCGGGCAGTTTCATACTAGGCTGCGGGCAGGGAGTGTTATCCGGGGCAGGGCGCCTCGCAGGGCAAGAGGCGCCGCGAGGGAGGGCCAGTTGAACAGGGAAATATCGCTTGTCTGTGCGCTGTGGCTTGTACTGGCCGCAGCTCTTCCCGCGAATGCACAAACGATGAGTTACGCCGACGCCATTTCTCAGCTTGCCGGGGCGTGCCGCAACGACATTGCAAAATATTGCAAAGGCGTGCCGCTTGGTCCTCGCCTTAAAACCTGCTTCGACACCAATGAGGCGCGAATGTCCCCGCAATGCCAGCAGACTCGCGCAGCAGTCTACACCTCGATTTCGCGACGGGCCGCGGCGCAGCGCAATATTGGCGATGTTTGCAGCGCGGATATCGCCAGACTGTGCGGCACCTCACACGCCGATGCGCATCTGGTCGAATGCCTGCTCAGCGTATCGCCGTCGGCGATGAGCCCGCAATGCAATCAGACATTCACCGATACTGGCTGGCGTACGGAAAGGGCGCGGCAATGAAACCCCACCTCATTTCCGTTATCACTGCCGCCTTTGTCATCTGGGCAGCAGTGACCGGCGCTCCGGCACAGCAGCAGATCAATTCAGGCCAGATGGCGACCAGCTTGGCCGGCGTCAGCAATACCCAACTTTCGCTGACCGGCGCGCAGATGCGCCAAGCGGTGCTCGACAACATCCACAATTATCCGGGAGCGCTTCCGCCGCGCCCGCTTACATTTCCGCAGCTGGAAAACCTCGCGCAATTTGTCGTCGAGGTGGACTTTGATTTCAATTCCGCCATCATCCGGCCGTCGTCATACCGGACGATCGGCGCCATTGCCGACGCGCTGCACAATCCCATTCTGCTCGGCTATGGCTTTCTTGTGATCGGTCACACCGATTCCGTCGGCGGGCGCCAGTATAATGTTGATTTGAGTCAGCGGCGCGCCGAAGCGATCCGCGATGCCTTGATCGATCCTTTCAATGTCAATCCGGCCATACTCGATGCGGTCGGCATGGGCGAGGAACAACTGCGCGATCCCGCGCACCCGACGTCCGGAGTCAACCGACGCGTTCAGCTCGTCAATGTGGGCAAGAAATTCTGTTTTGGCCGCTCGGGTGAACAGTTCGTTTGCCCGTGACCGGGCATCGCGTCGCGAATAGTCCGAAGCAGCCACCTATAAGAATGTGAAGTGGCCGCATTCACCGCAATGGTGAGGTTTTTCTTTGCGTCGGCTGCCGACGCGCACGCCTTCTCGATTTGTGGCAGAGCCCTAGCCCTACGTTTGGCAGAATCATGGCTGGGCAGCCTTAGTGAATTTCACAATGCCAACGTACTCACGCCCCATTGCGCGTGAGGATTGGCTGCCGCAGTCGTGATTCGATGTCGGGGCGTGACTGCACATGCATTGGGGGGATCAATGCAATCAAAGATCCTATCGGTCGGGCTTGCCCTGATACCAGTCGCTATTCTGGTGAGCGCTCATTCAAGCCTCAGCGAAGCGAAAGGCGATGAGTGCAAGGCCAAGCCCGATGGCATCTCGCCGGCGGGCTTGCACTGGTACTATCGCGTCGACCGAGCCAACAACCGCCATTGCTGGTATCTGCATGCGCAGGGGATGCCGGTTCACTCGCGTATCGATGCGGTGTCACGCAGTTCGGATGTTCAGAATGACGCCGCTGGTCAACAAGTCTGGAAAACACCACCGGTCACCGACACTCCACGGCCAGAATACGAGCAAAGCGAGACGCCGGCTGAGCAGCCAGCCGGGAATTTCGCAGGCCGCTGGGTCGATCTGCCGAGATCGGTGGATTTGAACACCCGCGCGTTCGTCACCGAAAGCAACGGCTATGCCGCCGAACACATAGTGGAAAATAAGCAAGAACAATTACCGCCGGCCTTGGCCAACGCACCAGCCGCTAACGGCGAGGCGCGGCAGAACGCCGGTTCGCAGACAAACTTCGGATCAATCAGTCTGGCCGGTGCGGCGGTCTTGGCATTGTTATTAATTTCGGAAGCGCTGGTGCGGGTTGCGCGCGCATCCGCTTGGGGTTTGCTGCGCCTTAATCGGCGCGTGGCTTCACGTCGCCGCCAGCATTCCGAGCCGGTCGTAGACGCCGCGGCGGCGGATCACCCCATCTCGCCAATTGCAGCGGAGGTCGAGCCAATAACCCGAACGGAGACGGGGGTGAACGAGCTTCGGCGCCTGTTGCAGCGTGCCGGTACCGGACTGGGGCCGTCGCTGTCGTTCGCGCCGTCGGGATCGGTGCACCACCATGAGCACGCCGATCGTGATCGCGCACATTCAACGTTCGCGCGTCTCAAATCGCGATCTTTCAGCGGCATGACTTGGGCCCCCCTTTGATTGGGCCTCACCTTAATGTGCGCCCCGCTTTGATCTGAGTACCGCTCTGATCCGGAGATCGAACCGATGTATCCTGCGTCAACACCGTTAGTGCCTGATGACCACTATCATGAGCGCGATTTTGCTCCGCGCGATCTCGATGCCGAGCGGGATTTGCAACGCATGCGGCGGCCCCAGCGCCAAACCGCGGTGAAAAGACCCTCCGTTGCCAATCGAATGGTGCGCTCGGCGAGCCGGTTTTTCACGGCGGTTCTGATTGGCGTTGCGCTTACGCTGGCCGGGCAATCCTACAGCGAGCAGTTAGCCGAGATGATCACAGGTTGGGCTCCGTCATTGGCTTCGCTGTTGCCCGCGCAAAGCCCAATGAAAACCGATGGCGCCGCCTCAGCGGAGCTAACGCAGCAGATTAAGTTGATCGCGGTCGATCTCGCGATCGTGCGGCGGAGCGTGGGGCAGCTCGCCGCCAATCAGGACCAGTTTGCCGCCAAGCAAGAGCAAATGAACCAGAATATCGCGGCGCTGCAGCAGGCTGAGCAAGATGTCAGACAGCAGGTACTTGCGCCGCCTGCACCCAAGGCGGCGCGTCCTCCAGCGCCTGCAGCGCACAACCCGCCGCCGCCTTCGCCGCGGTAAGCGGATTCGCTTTATGCGCGTTCCGTCGGTACGGCCGGACTTATTCCGGCGACGGTCGCCATCTTATCCGAGGGTGTCCGCGCTATTGCTGTCTCGGCCTTGTCGTTCGCTGCGCTCAATCCCGGAGGATGCCAAGCCCACAATATGGCGCCGAAGATAATGTAGAGCGTAATCGCACCCAGCGGCATGAAGCCATAGCTATACGCAAAGTCGGTAATGCGCCCGCCGACAAGATCGTTCGAGGTGCCGGCACGCAACAGGAAGCTCGCCGCCAGTACATAGGTCCCCAGCGTGCGCAGGCGCGGATCGGCGATAGTCGCGGCGGTCGCCAGAATGACGGGGGGAAGCACAAAGATATAGTGATAGCGGCTGGTCATCGGCGAAAGCGCCAACATGGCGATCAGGAGCACCGCCGTATCGATGGCGACGTACTCCTTCCGGCGCGGTGACATGAGCAGAAGCACGCCGACGATCGCGGCAAAAATGCCATCGACGACAATAAGGATCATTGTCGGCGTTAGGCCAAAGACCGGACCCGTCGCGAAGCGATTGATCAGGCCCCGCAGCGATTGGTTGTAGAGATTGGCGCCGTTCCAGATATCCCAGAACACGAGATCGGACGATGTGCCGGGGAACAGCGCCGGGCCGACGACCTGCCGCAGCCAGTCAGTGAAATAACTGGTATGGCCGCCGCGCAACGCGCCGATAACGTCAGGGATGAGACTCACCACCAAGAACGCGACAATGAAAACGACACAGGCCACCAAGCGCCGCTTGAGAACCAGATAGGGAAGATAAATGAGCGGCGAAGCGCGGATTGCGGCCGCAACCGCAAGCCACAGTCCGCCCACAGCTTCGCGGCCGTTAAACAATGCCCAAGTTGCGAACATGATGAGCGCGAGCGAAAGTGGGTCATGCGAGGCATAAGTGATGACGTCGAGGAAATGCTTGCCGCATGTGACCAGCATGATCGTGCGCAGCCAGAACAGATTTTGACCGCGCGTTGAGCCCGGATAAAGCCGCTCGGCGATCGCTTCGGTCAGTCGGACGGCGAGCACCAAACAACCGACAAAAATCACGTACCAGATCAGTCTTTGCAGAACCGCCGGCAGAAACGCGAGCGGAATGAAGAAAATCGCCAGAACGGGCTGATAGGGATACGGCGGCAGGCAGTTCAGCAGTGCTTCACCGCGCAAAATGCAGCGCGCAGCGGTGCTGTAAAACGGCGCCATATCCGAGCTGCGGCCGAACATCGGGTACAGCGCCGCAGCCGTGATGACCAAAACGATCCAGTCACTCCACGGCTGCAGCCGCGCCAAGCCGGAACGTAGAAGGGCGCTCGGCCGAGAACTCGCAGTCGCGGCATCGCTCGAGCGCGCCGGATGCGCGGAAGTCTGCGTCATTTCCCCTCAATACGCCAAAACCGAACGCCAGTTAAAGCCGGCACCCGTCCCCCACTGCGGAGCCATTCAACCAGAGAGCCAGTGGGTCGGCCACGCAGGCGGCTTGCAACGGCCGTCGATTTCCAGGAACTGTCACTTCGACGCCACAGGGTTATGGCCAGCCAAGCCTGCAAGCCTCAAGTCTGTAAGCCACAAGTCTGTAAAGCCTATAAGAAAGCATAATGTCGCTCGCTCGCCGCCGCCTGATCTTAGGATGCGTCGCCGCCGCCGCCAACGCTGCGGCGGTTCCCGGCTGGGCGGATCCGTCGTCCAATACGTCGTTCAATACTTGGCCGAGCAAGACAATTGCCATCCTCGTGCCGTTTCCGGCGGGAGGAAGCGCCGATCTCTCGGCACGGCTATTGGCCGAGCACCTCAAGACCGTGCTTGGGCAACCTGTTGTGGTCGAGAACAAGCCGGGCGCTGGCGGCAATCTCGCTGGCGCGGAAGCGGCGCGCGCCCAAGGCGATGGTCATACGCTGTTCATCGGCACCACGG
>JBKPIZ010000157.1:0-14172 GCA_046730495.1 Pseudomonadota bacterium | reverse complement strand
ACTTCAATCAGCACAGCGGGCTTCTATCAACGGGAGCATATCGGCAGCTGCGAATGCCGCTGCATCAGCCTGAACGTCGGCCTTAACCCGTTGGGCGCGCCACCCCATAAGCCATTTGTAATGTTACCCGGAGCGTTACCCGAGTGGCCCATTTGACATAATATATCATTATAATCAATAACTTGATAAGAAAACCATGTCATTTCTGGTGAAGAAGTCGAGCGGCCGGTCAAACTCAGCGCTAACGCTCGAATTTAACGATGACACAGCGGCTGCCGGCCGCCGAACCCTGTGCGTAAGGCTCTCGAATGATGAGGCAATCGGCCTTCGCCAAGGGCACCATCATGGAACTGTCCTGGATCGGAAACGGCGTCGCGATCACACCGTCGCTGCTCTCTCGGAGCGTTGCCCGCAGATAGTCGGCACGCTCGTCATTCTCTGGAAGCTCAGCACCGAGCAGCGCCGATTCGGTTGGCATCGCCAAATCGCTGCGGCCGCTCAGGCGCCGGATCAGCGGCACCAGAAATAGAAAAGCGCACACATACGCGGACACGGGATTACCGGGGAGCCCAAGCACCTGCATGCCGCCAAGCCGGCCGTGCATCAGTGGCCGGCCGGGCCGCATCGCCACCTTCCAGAACGACAAGTCCATGCCCTCGGCGGCAAAAGCCTTGGGCACCAGGTCATATTCGCCGACCGACGCGCCGCCGGTGGTGACCAGAATGTCGGTCGCGGCCTCGCGCGCAGCGCGAACAGCCGCGATGGTCGGTTCGAGCTTGTCCTCGACCAAGCCCAGATCGACGACGGCGGCGCCTTCATTCTGCGCCAGCGCGGCGAGCGCAAAGCCGTTGGAATAGACGATCTGGCCGGGTCCGGGCTCCGCACCCGGCGGCACCAATTCGTCGCCGGTTGCAAACAGCGCCACCTTCGGGCGGCGGTGCACCGGCACGATCGGATGGTTCATGCCGGCGAGCAGCGCCAGATCGCGCGCACTCAGCCGATGCCCCGCCGCGAACAGCGTGTCGCCGCGGCGGAAGTCGAGACCTTGGCGGCGAATGTGGCGACCCTTGCTCGCTGGCTTCAAGACAGTGACCGCATCGCCCGCCCGTTCGGTGTTTTCCTGAACGACAACGGTATCGGCGCCGGGTGGCATGACACCGCCGGTGAAAATCCGCGCTGCTTCGCCGACGCCGACGGCCGCCGTGAATGGCCGGCCGGCCGCGACTTCGCCGATTACGCGCAGTTGCACCGGGACGTTTGCGATGTCGGATGCGCGTGCCGCGTAGCCGTCCATCGCCGACAGATCGGCCGGCGGCTGGGTGCGCAGCGCTTTGAGATCGGCGGCGAGCACGCGGCCGAGCGCGTCATCGAGCGCGACTTGTTCGGGCAGCAGCGGCGCGGCATGCGCCAGCACGTGATCGAGCGCTTCCGCTACCGAGATCAACGCCACCGCATCACTCCCGTTTGAGCATGATCTTGTCCGAAAACCGGCTCCTCCCGGATCAAGTCCGGGGCAGGCTTTTTCGGGATCATGCTACGCGATAATGGCCGGAGCGGCCGCCGCGCTTCTCGACGAGCCGGATGCCTTCGATGCGCATGCCGCGCTCGACCGCTTTGACCATGTCATAGATGGTGAGGCAGGCGACCGAAACCGCGGTGAGCGCTTCCATTTCGACGCCGGTCTTGCCGGCAACCTTGACGCGCGCCCGCACCAGGATGCCCGGCAGATCGGCATCGGGCACGAGCTCGACTTCAACCTGCGCAATCGCCAGCGGATGACAGAGCGGAATGAGTTCGTGCGTGCGCTTGGCGGCCTGGATGCCGGCGATGCGGGCGGTACCGAGCACGTCGCCCTTCTTGGCATTGCCTTTACGCACCAGGGCCAGCGTTTTCGGCGTCATGATCACGCGGCCTTCGGCGACCGCGACCCGTTCAGTCGCGGGCTTGGGCGAGACGTCCACCATCCGCGCTTCGCCGCGGTTGCTGAGATGACTGAGCTTCTTCTTGCGGCGCGGCACGGTTCACCGCATCCGTTCAATGGGTGAGCGCAGCACGGCGCGCCAAAAGCGCGCGCGTGGCGGCTGCCACATCGCTTTGGCGCATCAGGCTCTCGCCGACGAGGAACGTTGAAATTCCTGCTTTGGCAAGGCGCGCCAGATCGTCTGGCGTGAAGATGCCGCTTTCGCCGATGACGATGCGATCGCGGGGAATGAGCCGCGCCAGTCGCTCGCTGGTGACGAGCGTGGTGTCAAATGTCTTCAGATCGCGATTGTTGATGCCGATCAGCCTGGATGTGAGCCGCAGCGCACGATTGAGCTCGGCTTCGTCATGGACTTCCAGAAGCGCATCCATCCCGAGCGCAAGCGCTGCGGCCTCGAGTTCGGCGGCACAGGCATCGTCGACCGCCGCCATGATGATCAGGATGCAATCGGCGCCATAGGCGCGCGCTTCCGTGACCTGATAGGGATCGTACATGAAGTCCTTGCGCAGCACCGGCAGCGTGCAGGCCGCGCGCGCTTGGCGCAAGTGATCGAGCGCGCCGGCGAAGGACGGCCCGTCAGTGAGCACCGACAGGCAGGTCGCGCCGCCGGCGGCATAGGCTTTCGCCAAGAGAGCGGGATCGAAGTCGTCGCGGATCAGTCCTTTTGAGGGGCTTGCCTTTTTGATCTCGGCGATCAGCGCGTACTCTCCCGCCGCACGGCGCTCCGCGATCGCTTTGGCAAAACCGCGCGGCGCATCCGTCGCCTTGGCGTCGCGCTCGAGTGCGGCGAGCGGGCGGGCGCGTTTGGCGGCGGCGATCTCGTCGCGCTTATAGGCTGCGATCTTTTGCAAAATGTCAGCCATCGTTGGACACCACGATCAGGCGATCGAGCCGGCCTTCGGCTTCGCCGGAATCGACCGCGTGAGTGGCAAGGTCGAAGCCGGCTTTGAGATCCTTGGCCTTACCGGCAACGACCAGGGCTGCCGCCGCGTTCATCAAAGCAACGTCGCGCAGCGGCGTCTTCTTGCCTTCCAAGACGTCTTCGACCGCTTTGGCATTCGCCGCCGCATCGCCGCCGCGCAACGCCTCGGGCTTGACCTTGGCCAAGCCGACGTCTTCCGGCGAAATCTGAAAATTGCGGATGCCGCCGTTCTCCAGCGCGCTGACGCTGGTCGGGCCCGATGTCGTGATTTCATCGAGGCCGTCCGAGCCATGTACGACCCAGACGCTTTCGGCGCCGAGGTTTTTCAAAACTTGCGCCAGCGGTTCGGTCCAGTGTTTGGAGAACACGCCGATCATCTGGCGGCGCACGCCCGCAGGATTGGACAACGGGCCAAGCAGATTGAAGAGCGTGCGCGTGCCGAGCTCGACGCGGGTGGCGGCGACGTTCTTCATCGCCGGATGATGCGCCGGCGCGAACATGAAGCCGATGCCGGCTTCGCGGATGCAGAGCCCGATCTGTTCGGGCGAAAGCTCGATGTTCACGCCCAAGGCGGAGAGCACGTCCGCCGCGCCCGACCGCGACGACAAAGCGCGGTTGCCGTGCTTGGCCACCGGCACGCCGGCGCCGGCGACGATCAGCGCCGCGCAAGTGGAGATATTGAACGAACCGGAGGCGTCGCCGCCGGTGCCGACGACATCGATGGCGTTCGGCGGCGCGTGTACGCGCAGCATTTTGGCGCGCATGACGCTGACTGCGCCGGTGATCTCTTCCACACTTTCGCCGCGCACGCGCAACGCCATCAATAGCCCGCCCATTTGCGATGGGGTCGCTTCGCCCGACATCATTTGCTCGAACGCGGTGGCGGCTTCGTCGCGTGTGAGCGCAGCGCCGGTTGCGGCCTTGGCGATGAGCGACTTGAACTCGATCGTCACGGCGCGCCCCTCAATTGACCCGCGCCCGCTCCGGGCGAGGAGCGGCGTAATCGGTGCCGTGCCGTCCGGCGGCGCGATTCCACGCTTGCGCGATTTCGAGAAAATTCTTCAGGAGCAAATGACCGTGCTCGGAGGCGATGCTTTCGGGATGGAATTGCACGCCGTGCACCGGCAGCCGGTTATGCGCAAGCCCCATCACCAGACCGTCCTCGGTTTGCGCGGTCACATCGAGATCGCGCGGTAGGCTCGCGCACTCGACCACGAGTGAATGATAGCGCGTCGCTTTGAACGGCGCATTGATGCCGCGGAACACGCTGTTGCCGCGATGCTTGATTTCCGACAATTTGCCATGAACCGGGACCGGCGCGCGCACGACTTTGCCGCCGAACGCCTGGCCGATCGCCTGATGCCCGAGGCAGACGCCGAGGATCGGGATGCGCGGCGCGGCGGCAGCAATCAGGTCGAGACAGATGCCGGCCTCGTTCGGCGTGCAGGGGCCGGGCGAGAGCACAATGGCGTCCGGTTCGGCGGCGATGACGTCGTCCGCCGTCACTTTGTCGTTGCGATGGACGTCGACCTTGGCCCCGAGCTCACCGAAATAGTGCACGAGGTTAAAGGCGAAACTGTCGTAATTGTCGATCAGAACGATCATGACCGCACGCATATCCCGGCCGCTGTTAGACACGCGCGCGCCAAGGGGGTCAAGCCGCGCTGGTTAACGCTGGCTCACTCCGCCGCCGCGCCGGACAGCTTCGCCATCGCGGTCCATTTCGGCAGTTCGCTCACCAGGAAATCGGCATAATCGGCCGGCGTGCCGAACATGGCTTGGGCCTCGAGCGGCTTCAGCTTGGCTTGCGTCGACGGATCTTTGAGCGCGGCATTAGTCGCGCGGTTGAGCTTGTCGATGATCTGTTTCGAGGTGCCGGGCGGCGCGACGATTCCGGTCCAGGAACTGGCGATAAAAGCGGGCACGCCATTCTCCGCCATGGTTGGCACGTCGGGCAGAATGTCGAGCCGTTTCGGTGACGGCGTTCCGAGCGGCCGCAATTTTCCGTCGCGCAACTGCGGCAACAGGATCGAACAGGTCTCGACTGCAAGGTCGATCTGGCCACCCAACAGATCACTCAGCACATTGGCGCCGCCGCGATAGGTCACCAGCACGACATCGATATTGGTGAGACTTTTGAACCAGGCGGCGAGCATGTGCGGCGGCGCGCCGTTGGGCACGCCGAAATTGAGCTTGCCGGGATGGGCTCTCGCGTAAGTGATCAATTCGGCAAAGCTCGCGACCGGCGCCTTCGGGCTCGCCACCATGACGTAAGGCACCTCGGCGACCATCGCGACCGGCTCAAAGCGTTTCGGATCGTATTCGACTTCGCGATAAAGCGTCGGCCCGATGGCGAGCGTGGCGGCGCTGCCAAGAAGGAGCGTATAGCCGTCGGGCTCGGCATTGGCGGCGATCTTGCCGGCGAGCGTCGAGCCGGCGCCGGGCCGGTTGTCGACATAAACCTGTTGTCCGAGCCGATCGGAAAGCGCCTGGCTGATCAGCCGCCCCATCACATCGGTCGGACCGCCAGGCGGGAAGGGTATGATCAGGCGGATTGGCCGACTGGGATAGGTCTCTTCGGCGGCCGCGATCTGCGCGCTCGCCGCCAGCACAGAGGTCGCGACGGCGAGCAGCAGAAACGTCAAACGGCGGGCTGCTAATGCGATCGCCAGCATCTGCATCATGGCAGTTCCCGGTCCGCCCCCGCCGAAGCTCATCATGATGCGCGAAATAAGTTCTCAACGGAAGGCGGGGACACCGCCTTCCGCCGAATTGGAACGCGCTCCGTAATGGCTGGGCCCCGCTTGCGCGGAGACGAGCGAGCTTATTGCGCCGCGCGATCCGCCGCGATCATGCGAACATCACGCGGCTGAGCAAGCGGAACGCGCCCGTCGCGCGTACAAGCGGCATCGAAATACGGCCACGCTTTCTCACCGCATTCGGTACCCAGCGGACGGATGTCGGCGCGGTCGCCCTTGGCGCCCACGACCGGGGCGCTGGCGCCGACCTGCGGCGACAAACTCGGGAAGGCCACAAACACAGACGCAGCGATCGCAGCGATGGCGACGGCATAAGTGGTCTTGATCATGACACCGGTCCCTGTGTGAGTGCCCATTTGGACCGACTGCGGACTTGCGAGGTTCGTTGGGGCTTTGTGCTGTTCGACTATCGCTAGTTCTCCCGATCGCCGAAAAAATGCGTTGACGTGAGTCACAAATCCGACGATTCGCTCAAGTTATTGAAATAATGATACTTTCATCGGCAAAGTCGGAGTCTTTTGAACGAATCGTCGGCGCCGCGAGCGCAGCCGCCGGCCCTCGAACACGAGCAAATAGCGGCCGCGGCTGCCTTGCGGGGACTCGGTGCGCGGGGTACGACGCAAACATGCCAACCACGTCGCGAACCAGCCAACGCATCGCATTGTTTGCCGGATCGTTCGATCCCATCACCGATGGCCATGTCGATGTTGTCGCCAAGGCCGTGCGGTTTGCCGATCGGCTGGTCATCGCCGTCGGGATTCATCCAGGCAAGACACCACTGTTTTCGGTCGACGAACGTCTCGCCATGATCAATGACGTCTGCGCGCCGCTTGCCCGCGCCGCGGGATGCGAATTGTCAGCCATAACCTTTGCCGACCTCGTGGTCACCGCTGCGCAACGCGCCGGCGCAACTATGCTTGTGCGTGGCGTGCGCGACTCGACCGATTTCGATTACGAGATGCAGATGGCCGGCATGAATGCGGCGATGGCGCCGGACATCCAGACAGTGTTCCTGCCGGCGGCGCCGGCGGTGCGCCCCATCACCGCCACTTTGGTACGGCAGATTGCCGGGATGGGCGGCGACGTTTCAAGCTTCGTGCCGGCGGGCGTCGCGGCGCGATTGAAGAAAAAATTCGTCAAGGTCTAAAGCCTCACTGACCCCTGTTGAAATTCATCATCCACTGAACCTCAACGCCGGGAGATGACATGACCCGTGTCCTTGCTCTACTGTTCGCGATCATGTGTGCCGCTTCAGCCTCTGCCCAGCCCGCCCAGCCGCTACCGGCCGGGCTTGATCCGCAAAACACGCTCGTCCTCGACACCACGCAAGGACGCATCATCATCAAATTGCGCAGCGATATTGCGCCCAATCATGCGCAACGCCTAAAGCAGCTCGCGCGTGACCATTTTTACGACGACGTGCCGTTCCATCGTGTGATCGACGGTTTCATGGCGCAAACCGGCGACGGCCAAAATCGCAACGGCACCGGCGGCTCAAAATATCCGCAGCTGAAGGCGGAGTTCTCCAGCGTACCCTATACGCGCGGCGTGGTCGGCATGGCCCGCACGTCCGATCCGAATTCGGCCAACAGCCAGTTCTTCATCATGTTCGCCGACGGTTCCTTCCTCAACGGCAAGTACACGGTGGTCGGCGAGGTGGCGCGCGGCATGGACGTGGTCGACAAGCTCAAGCGCGGCGAACCGCCGGCCAGTCCGGATAAGATCGTCCACGCGCAGGTTGCCGCGGATATGAAGTAAGGCATCAGTCGCGCTCGCTTCCCGCGCAGTGATGAAACGCCTTCTTTGCTGCGCCGGTCTCCTGCTGTTGATGCTGTTGTCCGGCTTCGCTCATGCGGGCGGGCCGGAAATTCGCACCTGCGATTTTGACCTAAAGGGCGGCTGTCGCTCCGGCCAAGCGCGCGTCACGCTTGCAGACGGCAAGGTGATAGGGCTCGATGTGGTTGTGATTTGGTGTGGTCGGGGCGGGCATCGCAAAAGCCTGGATTTCACATGCAGTATCAATTCAACCCGCGGTGACGGAGAGTCGACGTGGTCGGAGGATGCCGGCGCGACGGTGATCACCGACAGCTCTCCCTATACTGACTCGACTAAACCCGACCGCATCAAAGTGACGGTCGGACGAGACGTGACTCTCGATCTGAACGAAACGCAATCGATCCCAAGATGCGGTGCCGGAGCGGAGCTGCCGCAGACCATCGTCATTCCGGCGCATAAATCGGTCTGTCGTGTGCGGTTCAGCGAACCCTAGCAGCTGAACGCATGGCTGCGCTCATTGCTCCTACTGTGCAGATGCCTTCCGGCGCGACAGATAAGGCGCGATCCGCTCCAGCACTTGCGCCGGTGCAATCCGCGCCATGCCGCCGGGGGAGGGACCGCCCTTCGGCACGATGGCGCGGATGAATTTCGAGTAGGTCAGCACCGGCGTCGAACCGAACGGCCAAAGGCGTCGGTGCCCCCGGCGGCGGCGAGATTGAGCGGCCCCGAACTCGGACCGACGAACAGATCGGCAAGCCGCAACAGCGCGGCCGCCTCGATCAATCGCAAATTGCAGGCATTGAGGATTCGACTTGAACCGGACGGGGAGACAAATTTTTCCGCCCGCGCGGCATTGGCCGGCCCTCCGACCAGAAAGACCGTTCCGGGCGTCCGCAAGCCGGCAAGAAATTCGGACCAGGTGGCGTCAGCCCAGTCCTTGTCGGGATGCGAGGCGCCGATCCCGACCGCGATCCAGGGCCGGGCGAATTGCGCAAACTTCTCCCCGACTAAGCTCAGGACCGGCGTGGGCACCTGCAAATCCGGTTCGGTGGAGGAAAGCGGAACCTTCATCGCCGCCATCAAGGCACGCAGCCAATCGATCGGGTGATCGTGAAAATGATCCTGGCCGATGCCGTCATTGGTGATGAAGGCGCTTTGCGGCCCAAGCCCGAGCCCGATCCGCTCCGGAATGCCGGCAAGCGCCGCCGCCAACGCTGGCCGGATGGTGCGGTCGAGGATCCAGATCGATTGCGGGCGATGCTGGCGCAACAGCGCGACCAGGCGGATCAGGTTGACGCCGCGCTGCAATTCGGATCCGGCGTGCTGAAAGTAGACCGTGGCGGCGACGCACGGCTCGGCGGCGAGCAAATCCTTCGCCGCGCTTGTCGGCGGCGCGAAGAACGTCACCTGTCCGTCCGGAGCGGCCGCGGCGATAGCGCGGATGAACGGCAAATGCCAGATGACGTGGCCGATTCCTGGCTTGACCTGAATGACCGCAAATGGCGTCACGTTAGCCGTCACTATGAGAGATAGTTTGCGCGCGACTTTACGCGACCTGACTAGTCTTTGAACGGGTCAAATTCTCCGCTGCCCGCCATCGCGACCGCAAATGGGCGCAGCGTGTGCTGGAGTTTGATCGTATGCGCATGTTCGGCCAGCACGTCGGGAAGACGCCGATAAGCCATCGGGCTTTCGTCCAAATCGGCGCCGACCAGCGCGACGCCGCGCGTTCTGAGCCAATCATCCATTTCGGCGCGTTGAAATCGCCGTTTTGCTTCCTTGCGGCCAAACAGGCGCCCGGCCCCATGGATGGTCGAATAGAGCATGGCGGCACTTTCAGCGGATTCAACGCCTTCGATAATCACAGCGTCGTCGCCCATGCTGCCGCCGACAAAACCGCGCTGGCCGGGGAAAGCTGGCGTCGCGCCCTTGCGGACTACCCAATAGGTTTGGCCGCCGTGCTGCTCACGCCAAGCGAAATTATGATGATTGTGCACGCTATCGAGGACGGATCCGCCGACAATCCGGCGCACGCGTTCGACGACCCATTCCCGGCCGGCATAGGCGTATAAGCCGCCAAGCTCCATGCCAGCGAGATAGGCGCGCCCCAGATCGCTGTTTACCCCAAGGATAGCGGGCGGCACATTCATGCCGTCCTTGCCGCCGGCAAGCTTCAAATACTTGGTCGCCGTAGAGTGACCCAGGCCGCGCGAGCCAAAATGGACGCCGATCCAAACGTGGCCTTCCTCGTCGCGCATCAAGTCAACATAGTGGTTGCCGCTTCCTACCGTGCCGAGCTGCGCTTGAGCTTTCTGCTTGTAATCGGTTCGCTCGCTTCGCTCCCACAAGTCGGATTCGAATAGCGCGTGATCCACTCTCTCGTTATTGGCCCGCCCAAGGCCAAACGAAATCGTCCGACCGATGTCGGCGATAATGGTCCCGACCGAATCTTTGATCTGCTCGAACTTGGTGTCGAGTTTTACCGCCATGTTCCCGCAGGCAATATCGAAGCCCACGCCCGATACGCTGATCTGATCCCGATAAGCAATCACACCGCCGACTGGCTGGGCGTAGCCCAAATGACCGTCAGCGCAGATGACACCGGCGGCCACGTTTCCATAGCTCATACAGTTCTTCATCTGGCCAATGGTGTTGTCGTCGTGTTGTCCAACGACGATCGGCGCCGGGGCATCGGGATTTTGTTTGGTCGTGGCGGCCAAGGCGGCTTGCTCGCGGGCGACCTGTTCCGCCCGCGCGGCGTCGCGGTAATCGCACCAAGCGGGTCGGCCGCGCCCTTGCCCGACCCGGCCATCGGGATCGATGCCCGCGGCGACGCACAGCTGGCGAGCACGATCTTGGTAGGGGTCTTTACGCATCATGGCCTCATAGAACGCGCGTTACCGATGCGAGCCTTGACGGGGGCCGCCACACCGAGCGAGCACCGCATATCATTGACAACCTCACTGTAAAACGCGCCGGCCGCTGCAGATTGGCAGCCTGCCTTTCGGCATTCTTGCCTCGCACTGTATTGACCAATAGATCGTGCTTTGAGCGCGCATTGTCACGCGCTTAACTGACTTGCAATTCAATGAGTTGCGATATGTTTCTTGTAATACAGCGCAACGGTTGAAGAAAAGCCGCCGCTTTCCTGCATTATCTGGCCATGCGCACCGATCAGTTCGACTTCGCGCTCCCGGAAGAGCGCATCGCGCTTCGCCCGGTCGCACCGCGGGATGCGGCGCGGCTTCTGATCGTGCGCCCGCATGCGCCGGGTGAATTCGAAGACCGGATGATCCGCGATCTGCCCGTTCTCCTGCGCCGCGGCGATGCGCTCGTCGTCAACGACACCAAAGTTGTGCCTGCCGCCTTGCATGGCCGTCGCATCGGCCGCGGCGATCGCGAGCCGGCGATCGAAGCGACGCTGATCAAGCGGCTTGACGGTTCACGCTGGCGGGCGTTGGTGAAGCCGGCAAAGCGGCTCGCGCGAGGCGATGTCGTGCGCTTTGGCGCCGAGGGTCGCGTCTGCTTTCTCGAACAGCTCGACGCCACGGTCGAAGACAAAGGCGACGCTGGCGAGATCACGCTCGCCTTCGCTTTCACCGATGCCGTTCTCGATCAGGCCGTGGAGGAGCGCGGCGACATGCCGGTGCCGCCTTATATCGCCAGCCGCCGCGCGGTCGATGCGAAGGACCGCAGCGATTACCAGACCATGTTTGCGCGCGCCGAAGGCTCGGTCGCCGCGCCGACGGCCGGACTGCATTTCACGGAAAGCTTGACCGACGCTCTCCGGAACGCCGGCATCACGCTTCACCGCGTGACGCTGCATGTCGGTCCCGGCACGTTTTTGCCGGTCAAGGCGGACGATACTGAAGGCCATAGGATGCATCCCGAATGGGGCAGCGTGAGCGCCGAGACGGCGGCATCCTTGAATGCGGTGCGGCGCGCGGGCGGCCGGATTGTCGCCGTCGGCTCGACGGCGCTACGGCTCCTCGAAACCGCGGCGGGCGATGACGGCGCGCTCGCTCCGTTTGCCGGCGAGACCGCGCTATTCATCACCCCCGGCTATCGCTTTCGCGCCGTCGACGCGATGCTGACCAATTTTCATCTGCCGCGCTCGACCCTGTTCATGCTGGTCTGCGCGCTCTGCGGCCTCGATGTCATGCGCCGTGCCTACGAACACGCCATCGCCCGCAATTACCGCTTCTACTCCTATGGCGACGCTTGCCTGCTGTTCCGATAAATAAGCCTGTTATGGGGCAGTTCATGGCAAGCGCGTTCTCCTTCCGGCTGATCGCGACCGACGGCGCCGCGCGCTCAGGCGAAATCGCGACTGCGCACGGAATTGTGCGCACGCCGGCCTTCATGCCGGTCGGCACGCAGGCCGCGATCAAGGGCGTCCATCACGACGACGTGCGCGCTGCCGGCGCTGATGTCATCCTGGCCAACACCTATCACCTGATGCTGCGGCCGACGGCCGAACGCGTCGCAACGCTCGGGGGTTTGCATGAATTCATGCATTGGCCGCTGCCGATCCTGACCGATTCCGGCGGCTATCAGGTCATGTCGCTGGCGCCGCTGCGCGAAGTCTCGGAGGCCGGCGTGACCTTCCGCTCGCATCTCGATGGCGCCATAGTCGAATTGACGCCAGAACGCGCGGTCGAGGTGCAGATTTTACTTGGCGCCGACATCGCTATGCAGCTCGACGAATGCGTGCGGCTCCCGGCCGAATCGGCCGATATCGAACGCGCCATGCGGCTGTCGTTACGCTGGGCCGAGCGCTGCAAGCTCGCCTTTGAAGGCGCGCCGTCCGGCCGCGCTCTTTTCGGCATCGTGCAAGGCGGCGATGACGGGCGGCTGCGCGAGGCGAGCGTGCGGGCCCTGGTTGAACTCGGATTTGACGGTTACGCGATCGGCGGGCTTGCCGTTGGCGAAAGCGAGGAGGTGATGCTGCGCGTGGTTGCGGCCACCGCGCCGGCATTGCCGGCCGAGCGCCCGCGCTATCTGATGGGCGTCGGCACGCCTTCCGATATTCTCAATGCGATCGGAGGAGGCATCGATATGTTCGATTGCGTTCTGCCGACGCGCAACGGCCGCCATGGGCTCGCCTTCACCCGCTTCGGCCCGATCAATATCAAGAACGCGCGTCACGCCGACGACCCGCGCCCGCTCGATCCGCAAAGCCGTTGTCCCGCGGCGCGCGATTTTTCGCGCGCCTATCTGCACCATCTGTTCAAGGCCAACGAGGCTCTCGGCGGGACGCTGTTGTCGATCGTCAACTTATTCTACTACCAGGACCTGACGGCCGGCGCGCGTGAAGCGATCGCGCAACGCCGGTTTGCCGATTACCGCTCCGCGATTGAAGAACAGTGGGCGGCGAAGCGCGATGTGGAATGATGAGAATACGGCGTCTCTCCCGCTCATTCCCGCGTAAGCGGGAATCCAGGGCTGGGTCCCCGCTTTCGCGGGGACGAGCGGAAGTGGTTTGGGCCCACACAAAAAATCGCCGGCCCGATGAATTGGGCCGGCGTATAGTTCGAGCCGCTGATACTGACGCAACTCGCCAGCGGCCGCGGGAATAGTCTACGCCTAAACGACGTTACCCTTTGACGACTTGACCGCGAATCTCGCCGCCTTTGTTCGCTTCGGTGTGGACATTGGCGTACCACAGGCCTTTCTGAAGATCGTCCGCCTGGGCATCCGTCAGCGTCGCCGTGCCCTTGAACGGGCTTGCGAGGTTTTGGCCCTTTTCCGAAATCCAAACTGCGGGAGCGGCGTTCTTGCCGGCCTCGGCCGGGCCGTGGAAATGCGCAGCCGTAGCCGGACCGCTAAGGCCCGAGAAGCTGCCCTCCCAGGTCAGCACCTTGGTGGCCGGGTCATAGGTCGCAGTGACGGTCCCCTTGCCGGCGCTCTGGACCGGCGGGACTTCGCTCGGTCCATTCATATCGGCTTTAAATTTCATTGGGGCGGCTTGGCTCGGCTTGGCCGAAGTCAACAAAACCGCGCCCGCGGCACCGCCTGCTGCGTAACCCAATACCGACCGACGACTGAACGTTTGATCCATTTGATCCTCCCTGGATGCGCACCCTCGCAATGACAACACAAACACCGGCGTTCCGTTGTTATTGCTTGTGCGACGCCTTGCTACAGCCGCGCAACGGGCCCCGAAATCGAAGATTTCGGCAGTGAATACAGCTTATTACTGTGAATTCATAAGGTGGAAGCTAAACAAAAGTACAAGCGGCACGGGGAGTCGCCAGCGGGCCTATCGGACATCGCTTCTCGCAACGGCCCGGCGGCTAACGTCGATCGAGGTCTCGAACTCGGTGCCGCAAACGTCACAGGCCCAGAAATGGTCGATCCGGCCGGCGAGATTGAAGCGTGATTGCTCGGCCACCAGCAATCGGCTGCCGCAATGCGGACAATCCGGCCTTTTCGGTCGCTGACGGATTTCCACCGACTGGACCGGGTTCGGCCAAGCGAGAGGCAGGGGCGCGATCATCGTTTCCCTCCACGAATCCCTCACCGAACCCTTGGTGGACGGGACGTCGCATGTCCGCATGGCACGACCGCGACACAGGCATGAAAGTAAAGTCTTGTGGCCGGGGTGCGGTGGCGGCGGAGAGCAGCCGCGCGCGGCAGGCAGCGCTCAATAAGTCGACGTGTTCGTGTCGATGGTCACACAATTGGTCCGGCCCGACACCACGCAATCCTCGATTTTCTGATTTGAATAGAGC
>JBKPIZ010000156.1:0-4245 GCA_046730495.1 Pseudomonadota bacterium | reverse complement strand
GATGAATGGCGGTCGCTTTGATTGAAGCGACGACTTCGCTTTGCTCTTGCAGGCGCATGTTTTGGCATGATTGATGGGTGATCAACGCCTTGAGCGGAAAGCCGCAGTCGAGGTTGACCCGCACGATCGGGCCTTCGCGATTCAGCGAACGGATGCGTCCGACCAGATGATTGCGGGCGCTGGTCTGCGGCAGATCGGCACCAGTCTCCAATGTCACATCTTCCGCGTGAATGCAGACATACACTTCCGTTTCGATCGCGCCGTTGTCGGCGGGCGGTGCGAGGGCGACAAGCTGCTTCTGCCCGATCGCGATCGTTGCGAGGCCATCTGAAATCTTCACGATCCTGCCTTGCTCGATCGTATCTACGCCGAGGATGCGTGCGACGTTGAGGTCGGCCGGCGCGGAAAAGACTTCCTGAACAGGACCACTCTGGCACACCTGTCCAGCATGAAAGAGCGCGAGATAGTCGCCTAGCGCAAGCGCGTCGATCCGATCATGCGTCACGAGCACGGTGGGGATTTGCAGCTCGACCAACCAGTGCCGGAGCTCTCGGCGGAGCTGTTCACGCGTAGGAGCATCAAGTGCAGAGAGCGGCTCGTCAAGCAGGAGCAGGCGCGGCCGGCAGACCAGCGTCCGAGCCAGCGCGACCCGTTGTTGCTGCCCGCCGGATAACTGCCGCGGGTAACGATGTGCAAGACCAACAAGTCCCAGTAGGGTCGTTATCTCCTCGATCCGCTGTCGCCGCACCGCCGCGCTGAGCTTACCCAATCCATAGGCAATGTTCTGTTCAGCTGTCAGGTGTGGAAACAGCGAGTAGTCTTGGAACAGATAGCCAATTCGGCGCTGTTGCGGCGGCAGGAAGATGTTGCGTTCGGCGTCAAACCAGATTTCGTCGCCGAAGCGTATGACGCCGCAGTCGGGCCGTTCCAAGCCCGCGAAACATCGCAATGTCGTTGATTTTCCGGAGCCAGAGGGGCCGAATAGTACGGACAAAGAGAACGTAGCGACCGGTCGGCGCAACTTCACTCGGATCGCCGGTCCTCCGGCGAAATGCTTCTCGAAATCGGCAAACAATCCCGTTGCCGAAGTCGCTTCGCTATCTGCGACCGACCAGTTGCTGTTGCCAAAGGCGACGCACCGACTGTCCTCGCTGCGGGTCATGCGCGGCAACAAACCCTTCTTAGCGTAAAGATGTACCGACTTGTTTGATTTGCCGGACGATCGCTAATGGCGCCCCGTTTAATATACTGCTTTTCGACTTATGAGGCTGGTCACGGCCAACGCCAGAAATGATGACCCGAGCAGGACCAGCGATGTCATTGCGGCCCTGCCGTAATTTAGCGCCTGCACTTCATCGTAGATAGAGATCGAAATCGTCCGCGTGATCCCGGGGATGTTGCCGCCAACCATCAGCACAACGCCGAACTCGCCGAGCGTGTGGGCAAAGCTCAAAGTCGCGCCAGTGAGAATCCCGGCCCATGAGAGCGGAAAGGCGACGCGAAAGAAGGTGCGCAGCCGCGAGACGCCGAGACACCAGGAAGCCTCCATCAGCCGCCGGTCCACACCTACGAAGGCTGCCGTGAATGGCCGAACCGCAAACGGAAGGCTGTAAAGAACGGAAGCGAGCAGCAACCCCTCGAACGAAAATGCCAAGGACTTGCCTGCTATCGCTTCATAGGCGCGGCCAATCGGACTGAAGGGGCCGAGCGCGATTAGGATGTAGAAGCCGAGCACGGTCGGGGGCAAGATCATGGGAAGCACTATGATAGCTTCGAGCAGAAATTTCAGCCGCCAGCGAGTCATGGCCAACCAGTAGGCCAAAGGCAGCCCTGCAAGCAACAAGACAACTGTTGTCAATGCAGCGAGCTGCAGGCTCAGCCAGATTGCCTCGACATCCACGACTATTCTCCTGGTAAACCGAACCCGTAAGAACGCAGTATGGGTTTGCCGCGCTCGCCGAGCACGAAATCACGGAACGCCTGCGCCGCGGACTTGTCGCGCGCCCACGACAGGATGACGCCACCTTGTTCCCTTCGCGGATAGGCCGCGGCCGGCACTTCCCAATAGCGACCCTTGTCTCTAAACATGGGGGCGAGCGCGAACGAGTGACTGATGAGACCGATATCGGCCCCGCCATTTTCGACAAATTGTGCCGCCTGCAATACTGAGTCCCCAAACACGATGCGTTCCTTCACCTGATCATAAACGCCCATGCTCTTCATGGCGTCCATTGCTGCCCGGCCATATGGCGCATGAATTGGATTAGCAATGGCGATCTTCTTTACCGAGGAATCGACCAAGGACTCCATTCCGAGCTTTTCGACGTGTATGGATGAGTCCCGCAGCACCCAAACGACAAGGCGACCTATTCCGTACACGAACTCAGTATCTGCCAGTGCCACCCCTTCGCGAATCAGTCGGCGGGGATAATCGACATCCGCAGAGAAGAAGATGTCGAAAGGAGCGTGGTTGGAAAGCTGCGCATAGAAATTTCCAGACGAGCCGTATGTGATTTCCACCCTGACAGTCGGATATTCCTGGCGGAACGCTATAATGATCTCGTCCATAGCGAATCTCATATCTGCGGCAGCAGCAATGCGCAGGACGCTGGGTTCGGCGCACGCGGAGTAGACGGAAGCACCAGATGCAGCGGCTGCCGCAAGCGTTGCGATCAAAACGATCCGCCGATCCATGGGTCACTTCCAGTGCAATCTGCTTGCGTTGGCGTGGGTCCGCGCGCCAGCTGCGTTGCTCCATTTCATTTGCTCAGTCCGACTTCGATATCGCGGTTTCGTTTGTTGAGCGCGGAACTCCCTCCGCGTCTACCTCAACCAAATCCCTCTCGGCTGAACGTCCAAATGCCCGAAGCACGAACATGGTCACGAATCCGCTCAACCATCCTGCGATAAGATTCGGCACCAGAACGGCCGCCGGGAACAAATATACTTCGGTCCGCGCGCCGAGCAGGACTACTAGGGTCAGATCGGTACTGATTCTGGCGACCGCCGCTACTAGACCCAGCACGCAATACCCCAAGGCCCACGTCGGCAACCGGGCCACGAGTGGGCTCCCAATGTCGATCACGAGACCGGGTGTAATGTGTTTGAGGATTTCCAAGACCCCCAAACGGCCGTCGCCTTGCAAAAATCCGATTACACCCATGATGGAACCGGCGGCTGTTCCGCCCCAACGCGAATAAGTGAGGCGAGAGGCCAGGACGTAGAGTGGAAAGAGTAGGATTACCTTATGTCCGGGAGCAAACGGCAGACCGGGCAAAATCCTAAGCACCTTGACGGAGGCCATGCACAGCGCGATCCCAGTGACGATGCTAATGTCATGCGCAAGGTGAGCCGCTACGTCGCGATTAATGTCTGGGCATATTCGCTGTCCAGCTCTCTCTATGTTTGCCTGAATAGTTTCGACGAACCCGCCGATGTCGCCGCGCAGCAATCGCTTCACCGTGGAAAGGGAGCCACCGTGGCCTCTGCCATCTCCGCGACGGCCGGAGCTTTGCACTCCTCCAAGTAGCTCGAGCGTGTAATCGAGCGAGTAGACAAAAAGATTGGGAAGACGGAAGGCGCGCAGCCCATCCGCCAGATCGGTGCCGGAGCCCGTTAATCGGATCAGTATAGAAGCAAGGAGTAAGGTAATGATCTGCAAGCACATCAGTACGGCGCGCTCGAGCCCGTTGAAATTCAACGGCAACCGCCAGCCGATCAAAGGAACACGCCAATGGAGAATCGTGTCGGCTGCCTCGGGGTGCTCCGGAGGCAGCAGGAAGTAACAGCCGATCAGAAAAAGGAACAGCCACTTAAGCCGCCATAATGGGCGAATGACGTCGTTTACCCCGATGCGACATGCCAGCAATATGATGACCTGAAGCACCAGCAGGGCTAGCACCACGAACCAACGGGCTGGTCGGGTTGCTGCAACGGCCGGTACTATGAAAGCGAGCGCGGTTACGGCCAACAGATAGATTACCTTGAGGACCGCAACGTTTACAGTACTGGGATGAGTCCGCGGTCGCATCCAGCGATCTCCTTCGGACAGGTACTCGTTCGCACTGCTGGGCAAACCACTCTAAGATCCACCAGAATTACGAAGCTCAGAGTAGTCCACATAAGGTACGTTCGTTGCAATCGAAAGTTCACCGTACGTATCGAGGTGAGTCGCTGAACCCGTTTCACATGCCGGGTTCCATGCCAAGCGCACGGATGCGATCGCGGATCGCCTCGTCCTGTAAC
>JBKPIZ010000155.1:0-7489 GCA_046730495.1 Pseudomonadota bacterium | reverse complement strand
CTGGCGCAGCGAGAAGAAGATAAGCGTACCGATAATCGGACCTTCGATGCGACCGATGCCGCCAATCACGGTGATGAAGATGACGAAGGCAGTCCAATCGTTGACGGAAAACGCGGCGTCGGGCGAGATACGAAGCTTCTGGAGGAAAATCAGCGCGCCGAGCACCGCGGTGGCGAGCGCGGTGAGAACGTAGACCAGAAATTTGGTGCGGTAGACGTCAACGCCGCTGCAGGCAGCCGCCAGCTCGGCATCGCGCATCGCTTTCAACGCCAGCCCATAGCGCGAGCGCAACAGCAGGACGATCAGCGCCAGCACCGCGACGGCGAGGAGAAACGCGATCCAGTACATGGTGAAGTCGCGCAACTGCCGGCTCGGCGCGATGGCGATGACTACGGCGGCCGGCAGGCTGGTGCCGGAGCCGCCGCCGAGCGCGGAGACTTGCGAAGCAGTGAGGCGAAACACTTCGGCGACGATCCAGGTGCCGATCGCGAAATAGTGGCCGCGCAGGCGGAACACCAACAGCGCCACCGGGATCGACACGGCGGCGGCGATAAGGCCGGCGAGCGGGATCGCCCACAGCGGCGAAACCCCGAACAGGATCGCGAGCGCGAAAAGCGTATAGGCGCCGAGTCCGACATAGGCCTGCTGGCCGACCGAGACGAGCCCGGCATAACCGGCGAGCAGATTCCATAAGCTCGCCAGCGCGACATAGGCGTAGATTTCCGACAAGAGCTGCAGGTCGTCGCGCCCGCCCCACCACGGCGCCGCGGCGAGCGCCGCAAAGGCGACGGCGCCGAGCACCGCGCCGATGAAATTGCCGCGCCCGCCGAAGGCGACCCGCACCGTCATGTGCGCACCTTGGGAAACAGGCGCTGCGGCCGGGCCGCGAGCACGATCAGAAACGCGATATGCCCGGCAAGAATTTGCCAGCCGGGATCGAGATGGGCGCCGACCGCTTGCGCAACGCCGAGGATCAGTCCGCCGGCGAGCGTGCCCCACAGGCTGCCGAGCCCGCCGATGATGACGGCTTCGAAGCCGAAGATCAGCCGCGCCGGGCCCTGTGACGGATCGAAATTGGCGCGCACCGCGAGAAACACCCCGGCAATTGCGACCACCGCAAGGGAGAGCGCCATGGCGAGCGCAAAGACATGGCGATTGTCGAGGCCCATCAGTTGCGCGACCGCCGACTCGTCGGCGGTGGCGCGGAAGGCGCGCCCGATCGCGGTGCGATAAAAAATGAGCTGCAGGCCGGCAATGACCGCGACCGCGACGGCGAATTGCAGAAGCGGCAGCACGCCGACATAGAGGCCTTCGGCGACGCGGATGGTCGCGACCTCGATCGGACCGGCCTGCAATTTGACGCTGTCGGCGGTAAACGCCGTAAGGAGGCCGTTCTGAATGATCACCGAAAGCCCGAAGGTAACCAGAAGCGGCGGAAGGAGATCCTCGCCCAGCGTGCGGTTAAGCACGAACCATTGCAGCGCGTAGCCGAGCGCGGCCATGACCGGCACAACGATAATGAGCGCGGCGAGCGGTCCGATACCGAGCGTCTGCGCCGCCACCAACGCCACATAGGCGGCGAGCACAATGAGATCGCCATGCGCGATATTGACGAGCCGCATCACGCCGAAGGTCAGCGACAGTCCGGCGGCGAACATCGCGTAGAGGCCGCCGACCAGCACGCCCTGGAGGATGACGTTGATCCATTCCACTAGAGCGCCCCCACCTTTCCCCGCTCGCTAGCCTCTTCCCGCACGCGGAGAGAGGAGATCGCGTCCTTGCTCCCCACCCTCACACTCGAAATACGCCGCGGCAATTGCTTCGCGCGTCAGATCCTTGGCCGCGCCGGTAAGCGCCACCCGCCCCTCCTGCAGACAATAGACGCGCGAAGCCGCGGCAAGCGCCTGCACCACGTCCTGTTCGACGAGTACGATCGCGGTGCCTTCGGCGCGCACCGCCGGCAACCGCGCATAGATTTCGCGCACCACGATCGGCGCCAGCCCAAGGCTGATCTCGTCGCACAACAACAATTGCGGATTAGCCATCAGCGCGCGGCCGAGCGCGGCCATCTGCTGCTGGCCGCCGGACAGCGCCGTGCTCGGCAGTTTGCGGCGCTCGCCGAGCGTCGGGAAGAGTTCGTACACGCGTCGCAGCGTCCAGGCGCCCGGGCGACCGAGCTGGCCGCCGATCAGAAGATTCTCTTCGACGCTGAGTGAGGGAAAAAGCCCCCTGCCCTCCGGCACCAGCGCGACGCCGCGCGCAGCCGCCGCGTAAGCCGGCATGCCGCCGATCGGTTCATCGGCGAAAGTGATGGCGTCGCGCCGCGCGCGCAAAAGTCCGGCGATCGATTTGAGCAGTGTGCTCTTGCCGGCGCCGTTGGCGCCGATCACCGCGACCGCTTCGCCGCGCGCGACTTCGATGGAGACGCCGAACAGCGCCTGGAAGTCGCCGTAAAAAGCTTCGAGGCCGCGAACCGAAAGTAGCGCCTCAGACATCGGCTTCTATTCCCATATAGATCTCGGCGACCTGCGGACTCCTGATCATCGCCTGCGGATCGCCATCGGCGATGAACGCGCCATTGTGCAGGACCAGCAGCCGATCGATGCTGGCAAGCAAAGCATGCACCACATGCTCGATCCAGACGATCGACACGCCGCTTTGTTTGATCTCGCCAATGAGCGCGATCAGCGCCTGGCATTCGTGCTCGGTGAGGCCGCCGGCGACCTCGTCGAGCAGCAGCACCTTCGGCTCGGATGCCAGCGCGCGCGCCAGTTCGAGCCGCTTGCGGTCGAGCAAAGTGAGCGTGCCGGCCGGCCGGTTGGGTTTGCCGGCAAGACCGCAGCGCTTCAGAATTGCCATGCAGCTGCCGTAACTGTCGCGCTCGCGCCGGCCGCCGCCGAAAGCCGCCGCGACCACGAGATTCTCGAACACGCTCATGCCGGAAAACGGCTGTGGAATCTGAAACGAGCGGCCGATGCCGAGCGCGCAGCGTTGCGCCGGCGGAAGATGCGTGATGTCGCGGCCGGCATAAACGACGCGCCCGGAATCCGGGGCGATGGTGCCGCTGATGATGCCGAACAGCGTGGTCTTGCCGGCACCGTTCGGGCCGATAATGCCGAGCGCCTCGCCATCTGCGAGCTGAAGGTCGATGCGTTCGGCGACGACGATCGCGCCGAAGCGTTTGCCGATTTGTTCAAGCGCAAGCAGCGGCGCGGGCATCGCAATTATTCGACCGCCTTCTCGGCCTTCGTCTTCTGGATCGCCGACCAGATCGCATAAGGCGTCGCCGGCATCTTGATCTCGCGCACCCCGAGCGGGCGCAGCGCATCGAGAATGGCGCTGACGACCACGGCCGGCGCGGCGGTGGTGCCGCCTTCGCCACCGGCTTTGATGCCGAGCGGATTGGTCGGCGACAGCACTTCAGCGATCTCGACCGCGAAGGCCGGCAGCGTATCGGCGCGCGGCATAGCGTAATCCATCAGCGAACCGGTCAGCGGCTGGCCGGAATCCGGATCGAGATAAATCTGCTCGGACACCGCCTGGCCGACGCCTTGGGCGATCGCGCCGTGAGTCTGGCCGTGGACGATGAGCGGGTTGATGCAGCGCCCGACATCGTCGACCGAGGCATAGCGGGTGATTTTCATCTCACCGGTGTCCGGATCGATCTCGACCTCGCAGATCGCAGTGCCATTCGGAAAAACCGGCTCGTGCATCTCATTGTCGGTCACGACTGCGAGGCCGTCTTTCAAATTTTCCGGAAGTGCAAGCTGCGCGGCCTCGCGCGCCAATTCGAAGAAATCAAAAGTCCGGTTGGTGTCACGGGCGGCGAAGCGGCCGTCGTTGAACACCACATTCTCCGGAGCGGCGCCCATGACCAGCGCGGCGATCTCTTTGCCTTTGCCAATCAGCGCGACTGCCGCCTTGGAAAACACGGTGGCGGCGTGGCGCATCGAGCGGCCGGAATGCGAGCCGCCGCCGACCTGCACCACATCGGTATCGCCGAGAATGATGCGCACGGCATCGCTCGGCACAAACAAGAGATCGGAAACGACTTGCGCGAAGCTTGTCTCGTGACCTTGTCCGGACGGCTGGGTGCCGATGATCACGTCGACGCGGCCTTCCGGCTGCACTTTGATCCGCGCCTGCTCGCGCGGCGCGCCGATCGAGGACTCGACGTAATTGGCGAGACCCAGGCCAAGCAACTTGCCGCGGCGGCGGGCCTCGCGGCGGCGCGCGGCAAAGCCCTTCCAGTCGGCGACCCGCATCGCCCACGCCATGTTCTCCTGATAACGGCCGCTGTCGTAGACCATGCCGACGGCGTTGCGATACGGCATCGCCTGCGGCCGGATCAAATTCTTGCGCCGGAGCGCGATACGATCCATTCCAAGTACATCGCCGAGCTCATCAGCGGCGATATCGACGAGGCGCTCGATCGCATAGGTCACTTCCGGCCGCCCGGAGCTGCGATAGGCCTGGGTCGGCATGGTGTTGGTGAAGACCGCGACCGCGCGTAAATGCGCCGCCGGAATGGCATAGGAACCGGGGATGAGCCCCGCTCCTTTGCTCAACGGCGACAGCGAAACGCAACGCGCGCCGACATTGCTGATATTGACGGCGCGCATCGCCAGGATCCGGCCGTCTTTGTCCAGCGCCAGCGCGACCTCGGTGACGAGATCGCGGCCCTGATAATCACTCAAGAAGGCTTCGGCGCGCGTTGCGGTGAATTTCACCGGACGGCCGAGTTTCTTCGCCGCCCATAGCACCAGCCCGAATTCAACAAAGACGCGATTGCGGGTGCCGAAATTGCCGCCAACATCGAAGGACAAGACGCGCAAATTCTCGGGCGCGATGCCGAGCACGGTTGTGAGTTCGCGCTTCTGCCGCACGGCGCCGCCGGAGCCGGCATAAAGCGTGTAGCGGCCGGTCGTGGCGTCGTAGGCGCCGAGCGCGGCGCGCGGCTCGAGCGGCACGCCAGTGACACGGCCGACGTGGAATTTGCGGCTCACGACATGGGCGGCGCGGGCAAAACCCGCATCGGTCGCCGCGGCATCGCCGAAAGACGTATCGACGCAGATATTGTTGGCCGCCTCGTCCCACAGCGCCGGCGCGCCCGCGGCCATAGCGGCCTCGGAATGCAGCGCGAACGGCAATTCCTGATAGCGCACGACGACCGCTTCGGCGGCGTCCGTCGCCTGGGCCTCGGTTGCGGCGACGACCATCGCCACGGCTTCACCGACATGACGCACGCGATCCGCCGGCAAAAGCACATGCGGGCCGGCGAACACTGCGCCGGCACCGGGTCCGGTAAGCTTCATGTCGTATTTGGTCTTGGGCACCGGATCGTGCGGAATCGGCGCCAAATCTTCGGCGGCGCAATCGGCGCCGGTGAAGATGCCGAGCACGCCTGGCATGGCCTTTGCCGCCGCAACTTCGATCGCAGCGATGCGCGCATGCGGATGCGGCGAGCGTACCATCGCCGCATAGGCCTGATCGTCGAGGTTGAAATCGTCGGTGAAGCGACCCTTACCGGTGACGAGCCGCCCGTCCTCTTTGCGCGGCAGCGGCTTACCGATGGAGCGATACGGGCGCTGCGGCGCTGTCTCGTCGTTCATCAGGTCTCACTGTTTTGTTGGGTATCCTTGCGCTTGATCTTGTCCGAAAACCGGTTCCCACTTTTCGGGATCATGCGTTACGCCACCCGTTTGAATTCGTGCTGGCGGCGCCGCAGCCGATGCTCGTCGATATCGATGCCGAGGGCGGGCTGCTCCAGCACTTCGACATGTCCGCCGTCGATGCGCAACGGCGTTGCCGTGACGTCCTCGGCAAGGCCGCCCGAGGTGACGGTGAGTCCCCAGGCGATCGCCGGCGCTACCGCGGCCAAGTGCACGGCGGCGGCCGAAGCGAGGCTCGTCTCGCCGGTCTTGCACGAAATATTGACCTGCATGCCAAGCTGCGCGCATAGCCGGCTCGCCGCAAACAGCCCGGACAGTCCGCCGAGCTTGATCGCCTTGAGACTGACGCCGCGCGCGGCCTTACGCTCATGATGCCGGACGATGTCATCGAGCGAGTGAATGCCCTCGTCGGCACCGATCGGCACCTTGGTGGCCGCGGCGATCCGGCTCATGCCATCGAGATCGTGGGCACGGACCGGCTGCTCAAAAAAATCGAGCCCGCAATCGCCGATGCCGCGCACAAAAGTGAGCGCGCCATCGACGGAAAAGCCCTGATTGGCGTCGGCCGAAACCAAACATGTTTCGCCGCCCTGCGCTTGGCCCGTAAGCGCTTGGCCCTTAAGCGCTTGGCTCTTGAGCGCCTGACACAGCATCATCGTGCGCACGGCGTCGGCCTCGGGCGAGCCCAAGCCGACCTTAATCTTGAAGGCGCGGTAGCCTGCGTTCCAGCACGCTTGCGCGTCGCGCAAATCGGCTGCCGCATCTTCCGAGCCGATGACCGCGAGCACCGGCATACGGCTGCGCTGTTTGGCGCCGAACAAAGCATAGACCGGACGCCCGCTGGCGCGTCCGACCAGGTCGTGCAGCGCCATGTCGATCGCGGCTTTGGCGCCGCTATTGCCGTAGATCTGCGAGTCCATGGCCGCGGTGGCGCCGGCGAAATCGTAAGCCGCGCGGCCGATGAGTTTCGGCCGCATCAGCTCAATCGCCGCCATCATGCCGGCGATGGTTTCTCCGGTCATGGTCGGCGCCGCCGCCGCCTCGCCCCAGCCGACTGCGCCGGCATCGGATTCGACGCGGACGAACACATTTTCGGCCTGCGCCACCGTCTCGCCGGCCATCTGCACCGGCTTTTTCATCGGCAGACTGACGGCAATGGCTTCGATCTTGGTAATTTTTATTTTCACGGTGTATTTGCTCGCGCCGATTGCGCCGCGCCGCGACCAAACGCGGCGGAAAATGAATTGTAGCGGTAGTTCAGGCAGGCCGACAAGGAGCGCAGGCGCACAAGTGGGCCGGGGATACGGCGCCGATCAAGCCGAGCAATCGCGGTCGCTCACTCCGCCGCGATGCGACAAGCGGGATCGATCGCGACTTCGCCATGCGAGGCCTCGGCGGCCGCGGCCGGTTCGGTCGACGGCTTGACTGCCCGGCAGATGTAATACGAGCCGAACAGACATTTTCGCATCTGGAAATCGTCGCACAGCGCGGCGAGTTCACGCCACGGCTGAATCAGCGGGTTGCCGAGCATCGTATGTTTCATCAACCACAGGCTGAACGGCAGCCGCGCATCCATAATGACAAGCCGACCGCCCGGCCGCAGCGCTGCCAGGCCCGGCGCAATACCGTCCGGTGGTGCGGCATGGTGTTGTAGGACAGGCGGAACAACACGCCGTCGAGCGGCTCCGGCGCGACAAAGTCGGCGGCGTCGCATTCGTAAAGCGCAACATTGCGCCGGCGCTCGCCGATGCAGCGCGTCCGCGACCGTTGCAACATGCCGGGAGAAAGATCGACGCCATAGACGCGTCCGCCCGGTC
>JBKPIZ010000154.1:0-8119 GCA_046730495.1 Pseudomonadota bacterium | reverse complement strand
CGGCGCCTCGAAATCCGCCATTGCCGCGGTTGAGAAGGCCGGCGGCACGGTCGAAGTGCTGGCGCCAAAGCCGCGGGCGAGCGAACAAGCGGCCTGACGCCTATATAGGCCGGGGACGAAAGACGGAGCATTTGGCCGATGATCTCTGCAGCAGAACAACTGGCAGCTAACCTCAATTTCTCGGCGCTCGTCAAAGCCGAAGAGCTGAAGAAGCGAATTTGGTTCACGCTGGGCGCGCTTCTGGTCTACCGGCTTGGCACCTACATTCCGCTGCCCGGCATTGATCCGGCCGCCTGGGACCAGATTTTCCAATCGCAGGCCGGTGGTATTTTGGGAATGTTCAACATGTTCGCCGGCGGCGGCATTCACCGCATGGCGATCTTCGCGTTGAACATCATGCCGTACATTTCCGCCTCGATCATCATTCAGCTGATGACGACGGTTTCGCCGACCCTCGAACAGCTCAAGAAGGAGGGCGAGGCCGGGCGGAAGATGATCAACCAGTACACGCGTTACCTCACCGTCGTGCTCGCCGCGTTCCAGGCCTATGGCATTGCCGTCGGCCTTGAAGGCGCCGGCGCCCGCGTCGTCAGCGATCCCGGCTTTTTCTTCCGCATCTCGACGGTGATCACGCTCACCGGCGGCACGATTTTTTTGATGTGGCTTGGCGAGCAAATCACCCAGCGCGGCATCGGCAACGGTACCTCCCTGATCATTATGTCGGGCATCGTCGCACAATTGCCGTCGGCGATCGCCGGCACGCTCGAACTCGGTCGCCAGGGTGCGCTGTCGACCGGGCTGATCCTGATCGTGCTGGTGATGGCGGTCGCGGTGATCACCTTCATCGTTTTCATGGAGCGGGCGCAGCGGCGGCTGTTGATCCAATATCCCAAGCGGCAAGTCGGCAATCGCATGTTCGAGGGCCAGTCATCGCACTTGCCGCTGAAGCTCAATACTTCAGGCGTCATTCCGCCGATCTTCGCTTCCTCGCTGTTATTGCTGCCGACCACGCTCGCCAATTTCACCTCGGGGCAAGGGCCGGGATGGCTCACCGCCATCACCACGCAACTGTCCCACGGCCGGCCGCTGTTTCTTCTGCTTTATGTCGGGCTGATCGTGTTCTTCGCGTTCTTCTATACCGCGATCGTGTTCAATCCGACTGAGACCGCGGACAATTTGAAGAAGCACGGTGGCTTCATTCCCGGCATCCGGCCTGGCGAGCGCACCGCCGAACATATCGACTACGTCTTGTCGCGGGTCACCGTGGTCGGCGCCGCCTATCTCGCGGTGGTTTGTCTGTTTCCGGAAATGCTGATTTCCTACGCCGCGGTGCCGTTCTATTTCGGCGGCACCTCGCTCCTCATCGTGGTGAGCGTGACCATGGATACGGTGGCGCAGGTGCAGGGTTATCTGTTGGCGCACCAATATGAAGGGCTGATCAAGCGGTCGAAATTGCGGGGGCGCCGTCGATGAGATTGATCCTGCTCGGCCCGCCGGGGGCTGGCAAAGGAACACAAGCCCAGCGTCTCGCCACTAAACACAAAATTGTTCAGCTCTCCACCGGAGACATGCTGCGCGAAGCCGTCAAAAGCGCAACCCCGATCGGCCGCAAAGTCCAGGACATCATTGCCCACGGAAAGCTCGCGCCCGACAGCGTGGTCGTGGATCTTGTCGGTCAGCGCATCGCCGAGCCGGATGCGCGCAGCGGCTTCATCCTCGACGGCTTCCCGCGCACGGTGCCGCAAGCAGCCGCGCTCGACCGTATCCTCAAAGGGAAGGGGCTCGCGCTCGATGCCGTGATCGAACTCCGCGTCGACGAGGCGGCGCTGATCAAGCGGATCGAGAGCCGGATCGCGGAAATGAAGGCGCGCGGCGAGTCGCTGCGCGAGGACGATAACGCGGACGTGCTGCACACCAGGCTCAAGGCGTACCGGGAGCAGACTGCCCCGCTGATCGCCTATTACCGGCAGGAGGGGGTCCTGCGCACGGTCAATGGTATGGTGCCGATTCCGGAAGTGACCGCGGCGATCGACAAGCTCTTGGCCGGCTTGGCCCGGGGCGGTCACCCCGCGCACAAAAGCGAGCGGATCAGCCATTAAAGTCGGCGGGTCAGCCCCCGTCTGGGTCGGAAAGACCGCCAAATAAGCCCCGAAACAGGAAAGAAGTCGGTCCCAGCAGCCCGCGGCCCGCGGGGGCACTTGGGTTGGGCTAGGGAGGGTTGGGGGTCCGACGGCCCCGGCGGGCGGCCTGGCTCGGGCAAGCAAGATTTGTGCAAGAAATCGCCGGCCGAGGTTGACGAAAGCTCCCGGAATCCATTAATAAGCCTCAAAATATCCAGTCGGAGATTGAGCAGCGATGCCGGGCCGCAAAGGCAGGGCAGCCGCTGGCCGTTTACGTTTGTGGTCTTCTCAAGGTGATATTGGAACCGATGAACTGCGGCCGCCCCCCGGCGTATAGCCCGGCCGCCGCAAGGAGTAACTGACTTGGCTCGTATCGCTGGCGTCAACCTGCCGACCAACAAGCGCATCGTCATCGCGCTCCAATATATCTATGGGATCGGCGGCGCTAAGGCTCACGAAATCCTGGGAAAAGTCTCGATCCCCGAATCGCGCCGGGTGTCGCAACTCACCGACCAAGAAGTGTTGCAGCTGCGTGAAGTGATCGACCGGGACTATGTCGTCGAGGGCGATCTGCGGCGCGAAGTCGCTATGAATATCAAGCGGCTGATGGATCTCGGCTGCTATCGCGGCTTGCGCCACCGGCGCAGCCTTCCGGTGCGCGGACAGCGCACCCATACCAACGCCCGGACCCGCAAAGGTCCGGCCAAGCCAATTGCCGGCAAGAAGAAATAGGGCGTGCAACAGCGATATCTGAGGGCAGCGGAGCAGCCGGCTCCGAGCCACGAAAGGGTTCAGAATGGGTAAGGAAGCCACACGCGTCCGCCGGCGCGAACGCAAAAACATCGCCTCCGGCGTCGCGCATGTGAACGCAAGCTTCAACAATACGATGATTACGATCACCGACGTGCAGGGCAATACCATCGCCTGGTCGTCGGCGGGCACGATGGGATTTAAAGGCTCGCGCAAATCGACCCCTTATGCCGCGCAGGTCGCCGCTGAAGACGCGGCGAAAAAGGCGCAAGAGCATGGGATGCGGACCCTTGAAGTCGAGGTGGCGGGTCCGGGTTCGGGCCGTGAATCGGCGCTGCGCTCCTTGCAGGCCGCCGGTTTCACCATCACCTCGATCCGCGACGTGACCCCGATTCCCCACAATGGCTGCCGCCCGCGTAAGCGGCGGCGCGTATAGGACATCCGGCCGATGGACGAAGTGCAACATTTGCCGCCGCTCGATCTTGAACCCAATCCTGACCCCACGGAGCGGAGTGGGGTGCGCGCGCCGATCGCGCCGCGCAACGCGACGGGTGATAACGTGACGATTCAGAAGAATTGGCAGGAACTGATCAGGCCCAATAAATTGCAGGTCGCCGCCGGCGCCGACACACGACGGTCGGCGACGGTCGTGGCCGAACCGCTTGAACGCGGCTTCGGCGTGACTTTGGGCAACGCGCTGCGGCGCATTTTGCTCTCATCGCTGCAAGGCGCCGCCGTGCAGTCGGTCCATATCGACGGCGTGCTGCACGAGTTCTCCTCGATCGCCGGCGTGCGCGAAGACGTCACCGACATTGTGCTCCACATCAAGGACATCGCCATCAAGATGCACGGCGACGGTCCCAAGCGCATGGTGGTGAAGAAGCAGGGGCCCGGCACGGTGACCGCCGCCGACATTCAAACGGTCGGCGACATCGTGGTGCTCAATCCCGACCTCGTCCTGTGCACGCTCGACGAGGGCGCCGAAATCCGGATGGAATTCACGGTCAATACCGGCAAGGGCTATGTGCCGGCCGAGCGCAATCGTCCCGAGGATGCGCCGATCGGGCTCATTCCGGTCGACAGCCTCTATTCGCCGGTGCGCAAGGTATCCTACAAAGTCGAAAACACCCGTGAGGGCCAAATCCTCGACTACGACAAGCTGACATTGTCGATCGAGACCAACGGCGCGGTCAGCCCCGAGGATGCGCTCGCTTATGCCGCACGCATCCTGCAGGACCAGCTCAACGTGTTCGTCAATTTCGAGGAGCCCAAGCGCGAAACCGCGCACGAGGCCATCCCCGATCTCGCCTTCAATCCGGCGTTCCTCAAGAAGGTCGACGAGCTCGAACTGTCGGTGCGCTCGGCCAATTGTCTGAAGAACGACAACATCGTCTATATCGGCGATCTGGTTCAGAAGACCGAGGCGGAAATGCTGCGCACGCCGAATTTCGGCCGCAAGTCGCTCAACGAGATCAAGGAAGTGCTGGTGCAGATGGGCCTGCACCTCGGCATGGAAGTGCCGGGCTGGCCGCCCGAGAATATCGAGGAACTGGCCAAGCGCTTCGAGGATCACTACTGAACAGGCATCAGCTGTCAGGAATCAGGGATCAGTACTTTTGACTGTTTCCTGATCCCTGCGTCCTGATCCCTGTGTCCGGAGGACACGTGCGTCACGCCAAGACTCACCGCAAATTCAATCGGCGCTCGGATCATCGCCGCGCCATGCTGGCGAATCTCGCCGCGTCGCTCATCAAGCACGAGCAGATCGTCACCACGCTGCCGAAGGCGAAGGATCTGCGTCCGGTGGTGGAAAAGCTCGTCACGCTGGGCAAGCGCGGCGGACTGCATGCGCGGCGGCAGGCGATCGCGCAAATGCGCGACCTCGCCATGGTGAAGAAGCTGTTTGAGGTGATCGGCCCCCGCTACAAGGGCCGCAACGGCGGCTATACGCGCGTGCTCAAGGCCGGTTTCCGTTACGGCGATTCCGCCCCGGTCGCGGTAATCGAATTTGTCGATCGCGACGTCGACGCCAAGGGGCTCGACTCCGGCCCGGTGCAGGAGCGCGCCGAGGCCGAAGCGCCCGCGCCGGCCTGACCTTACGGAATGATCAGCGGCGTCGCCGCCCTGCTGCAGCCTCGGTCCGGCGCCAATAGAGAGGCGTATTGAATCGAGGTGTTCATGCCGCCGTTGCCGCGCCTTGCACTTTTCATCGCCGCTGCGCTTTGCTTGTCATCGGCTGCAATGCCCGCTGCGCTCGCTCAAGGGCGGCAGGTCCCGGCTTCCCCCGGCCAGCTTGAACTGTCGTTTGCGCCGATCGTCAAACGCGTCGCGCCGGCGGTGGTCAATGTCTACGCGGCGCGCGTCGTTACCAACAACAATCCGTTCCTGGCCGATCCGTTCTTCCGGCAATTCTTCGGCGCGGTGCCGCGCGAGCAGGTCGAGCGCTCGCTCGGCTCCGGTGTGATCGTCGATCCGGGCGGGCTCGTGGTCACGAACTTTCATGTGATCGAGGGCGCGAGCCAGGTCAAAGTGGCGCTTGCCGACAAGCGCGAGTTCGAGGCCGATATCGTACTGAAGGATCAGCGCAGCGATCTCGCCGTGCTGCGCATCAAGGACGCAAAGGAAAAGTTTCCGACGCTGGAATTCGCCGATTCCGACGAACTGCAAGTCGGCGACGTGGTGTTGGCGATCGGCGATCCCTTTGGCGTCGGTCAGACGGTGACGCACGGCATCGTCTCGGCGGTGGCGCGCACCCAGGTCGGCATCAGCGATTATCAGTTCTTCATCCAGACCGATGCCGCCATCAATCCCGGCAATTCCGGCGGCGCGCTGGTCGACATGACCGGCCGCTTGGTCGGCATCAATTCGGCGATCTATTCGCGCTCCGGCGGCTCGCAGGGCATCGGCTTCGCTATTCCGGCCAACATGGTGCGCGTGGTCGTGGCCTCGGCCGAGGGCGGCAGCGGCGCGGTCAAGCGGCCGTGGCTCGGCGCCAAACTGCAAACCGTAACCGCCGATATCGCCGACAGCATGGGACTTCAGCGGCCGGCCGGCGCGCTCGTGGCCAATGTCGTCTCCGGCGGCCCAGCGGCTAAGGCCGGCCTCAAAGCCGGCGATCTGATCGTCAGCATTGACAGCGCCAGTGTCGATGACCCGAACGCATTCGGCTATCGCTTCGCCACCAAGCCGTTGGGCGGCACCGCGCAGCTGGGCATCCTCCGTCAGGGCCGCGCCATGACGCTGCCGATCGCGCTGCAAAGCGTTCCCGACACCCCGCGCCAGGAAGTGCAGATCAAAGCCCGCTCGCCGTTCAGCGGCGCAACGGTTGCGAACCTGTCGCCGGCTTTGGCCGATGAACTGCGGCTCGACGCGCAGGCCGAGGGGGTCGTCATCACCGAGGTGGCCGACGGCTCGGCTGCGCAATCGGTCGGCTTTCAAAAGGGCGACGTGGTGGTGTCGGTCAATAACGAGAAGATCAACAAGCCCGCCGACCTGGAGCGCGTCACCAACGCCGGCGGCCGGCAATGGCGGATCACCATCATGCGCGGCGGCCAGCAGATATCTGTGGTGTTCTCCGGCTAGGATGTGGTGGCGACGAATCTAGTTCTTACCTCTCCGCGAGGGGGAGAGGTCGACCGAGCCAACGGGTCCGGCCCGAAGTGGCCGGCCCGATGACAAGCTCCGCGAGGTCGGGTGAAGGGGGCTCGGGAATTAGACTTCAATCTCCGTACGCCCTAACCCGACCTCTCCCCGTCGGGGAAAGGCGGGTAGGAACCTACGGATGAGTTCAAAGCCCAGGTCCAAGACGCCGAATCTTTTTGCCGCCGCGGGTCTCGATCGCACGGCGCCGCGGCCACTCGCCGACAAGCTGCGGCCCGACAAATTGTCCGAAGTCGTCGGCCAGGATCATCTGCTCGGCCCCGACGGCGCGCTCACCCGCATGCTCGAGACGCGCTCGCTCGGCTCGCTGATTTTTTGGGGACCGCCGGGCACCGGCAAAACCACGGTGGCGCGGCTTCTTGCCCACGCCACCGAACTCTATTTCGAGCAGATTTCGGCGATTTTCTCCGGCGTTGCCGACTTGAAGAAAGTATTCGACGCGGCGCGGCTGCGCCGCGAAACCGGGCAGGGCACGCTGTTGTTCCTCGACGAGATTCACCGGTTCAATCGTGCGCAGCAGGATTCGTTTCTGCCGGTGATGGAGGACGGCACCATCGTTTTGGTCGGCGCCACCACTGAAAATCCGTGCTTTGAATTGATCGCGCCGCTGTTGTCGCGGGCGCGTGTGCTGGTGTTCAAACCGCTCGATGCGGCGGCAATTGAGCAGCTCTTGACGCGCGCCGAGACGATCGAAGGCAAAAAACTGCCGCTCGATGCCGACGCGCGCGCTTCGCTCGTCCGTATGTCGGACGGCGACGGTCGCGCCGCGCTTACGCTCGCCGAAGAAGTCTGGCGCGCCGCGCGCGGGACTGAGACTTTCGACGCCGCGGCGCTGCAGGATATCGTGCAACGCCGCGCGCCGATCTACGACAAATCGCAGGATGGCCATTACAATCTCATCAGCGCGCTGCACAAATCGGTGCGCGGCTCCGATCCGGACGCCGCGCTCTATTATCTCTGCCGCATGCTCGATGCCGGCGAAGATCCGCTCTACCTCGCGCGCCGGATCGTGCGCATGGCGGTCGAAGACATCGGGCTGGCCGATCCGCAAGCGCTCGTCGTCGCCAATGCCGCCAAGGAGGCTTACGATTTTCTCGGCAGCCCCGAGGGCGAGCTCGCGATTGTGCAGGCGGTGATCTATGTCGCTACCGCGCCGAAATCGAACGCCGCCTACGCCGCGTTCGGCGAAGCGATGCGTACGGCGAAAGAGGCCGGCTCGCTATTGCCGCCCAAGCACATCCTCAACGCGCCGACCCGGCTGATGCAACAGGCAGGCTACGGCGCCGGCTACGACTACGATCACGATGCGCCGGACGCGTTCTCCGGTCAGGATTATTTCCCGGAAGCGCTTGGCCGCCGCCAGTTCTATGATCCGCCGGAGCGCGGCTTCGAACGTGAGATCAGAAAGCGTCTCGAATACTGGGCGAAGCTGCGCAAGGAGCGGAGCGGATCGTGAGAGGCAGCCGCGGACCGCGTCAGCCCGGCGGCGGCAAGCAGATTGCCGGGCCGCGGCGTCAAGCATGGCAAAGACGCAGCTCACCCTCTCCCCCTGCGGGAGAGGGTGGCGAGCGCCGCTGGCGCGAGCCGGG
>JBKPIZ010000153.1:0-11527 GCA_046730495.1 Pseudomonadota bacterium | reverse complement strand
GGACATTCCACCGCCGCGGCGTCGAACGCGCTCTATCGCACCAATCTGAGCAAGGGCCAGACCGGACTGTCGGTCGCCTTCGACCTGCCGACGCAGACCGGATACGACAGCGATCACCCGCTGGCCAGAGGCGAGGTCGGCAAAGTCGGCGTGCCGATCTGTCACCTTGGCGACATGCGCGCGTTGTTCGACGGCATCCCGCTCGGCGAGATGAACACGTCGATGACTATCAACGCCACCGCCGCCTGGTTGCTGGCGCTCTACATCGCGCTTGCTGACGAACAAAACGCGCCGCGCGGCAAGCTGCAAGGCACGACACAAAACGACATCATCAAGGAATATCTGTCGCGCGGCACCTACGTATTTCCACCGTCGCCGTCGATGCGGCTGACCAAGGACGCGATCCTATTCACGACCAAGGAAATGCCGAAGTGGAATCCAATCAATGTCTGCTCCTATCACCTGCAGGAAGCTGGCGCGACGCCGGTGCAGGAGGTCGCCTTCGCGCTTGCGACCGCCATCGGCGTGCTCGATGCGGTGAAAGCGTCGCGCCAATGCGCCGACGAAGAATTCGGCGATGTGGTCGGGCGCATCTCGTTCTTCGTCAATGCCGGGCTGCGCTTTGTCACCGAAATCTGCAAGATGCGCGCGTTCACCGAATTGTGGGACGAAATCACGCGGGCACGCTACGGCGTGCGCGATCCCAAGCAGCGGCTGTTTCGTTACGGCGTTCAAGTCAATTCGCTCGGGCTCACCGAACAACAGCCGGAGAACAATGTCGCGCGCATCTTGCTCGAAATGCTGGCGGTGACGCTGTCGAAGGACGCTCGCGCCCGCGCGGTGCAGTTGCCGGCCTGGAACGAGGCGCTTGGCCTGCCGCGGCCATGGGATCAGCAATGGTCGTTACGTATGCAGCAGATCCTCGCCTATGAGACCGACGTGTTGGACTATCGCGACATTTTCGACGGCTCGCCGGTCATTGCCGCCAAGGTCGCCGAATTGAAAGCCGCCGCGCGCGAGGAACTCAAGCATGTCGAGGCGCTCGGCGGCACGGTGGCGGCGGTCGAGTCCGGCTATCTCAAGCAGCAGCTCGTCGAATCGAATTCCCGCCGCGTCGAGGCGATCGAGCGCGGCGAGCAGACCGTCGTCGGCGTCAATCGCTTCACCGAAACCGAGCCGTCGCCGCTCGCACAAGCGGCAGGCGCGGTGCTTACGGTCACGGAGGAAGCGGAAACCGAACAGATCGCGCGCTTGAATGCGTGGCGAGAGAGCCGCGACGCGCGCGCGGTCGCGGCGGCGCTCGAGCAATTACGCAAAGCGGCCAAGAGCGGCGCAAATATCATGCCGCCCTCCATCGTCTGCGCCAAGGCCGGCGTCACCACCGGCGAGTGGGGCGCGGCGCTGCGTGCCGCCTTTGGCGAATATCGCGCGCCGACCGGAGTCGGCACCGCGATGCGCAACGACGCCGAGGGGCTTGATGAGATTCGCGCCGAGGTTGACCGCGTTTCCAAGAAACTCGGCCGCCGGCTGAAAATTCTAGTCGGCAAACCCGGGCTCGACGGCCATTCCAATGGCGCCGAACAGATTGCGGCGCGTGCGCGCGACGCCGGCATGGATGTGGTCTATGACGGCATTCGCCTGACCGCCGACGCCATTGCCGCCGCGGCGCGCGACAAAAACGTGCATGTGGTTGGACTATCGATTCTGTCGGGCTCGCACCTGCCGCTGGTGCATGAGGTGATGACGCGCCTGAAGGAAAACGGCGCGGCCGAAGTGCCAGTCGTGGTCGGCGGCATCATCCCACCGCCGGATGCCCGCGCGCTGAAGGATGCCGGCGTTTCCGAAGTCTACACACCGAAAGACTTCGCGCTGAACCGGATCATGGCCGACCTGGTGCGGATTGTCGAAAACGCCGCCGATCGCGGCAAATGACAGCGCGTCCGTCGAGCAGCAAAACGAGTCGGTCAGCTATGGTCGCGTATCAGCTTGCGGCCGCGATCGGTCGCAAGGTACGGCTTGCCGCGCGAGCGCGCCACCAACGAGCTCGCCTCTCGTCCGGTCAGCCTAGCGGCATACAATGCGTCTTTGAGCGAGCGAATGATCCGCGAACTGTGCTCCACCAGGCCGCGTTGCTCCATGGTCAAATGATTGAGTGTCGGATCGATACGCGCGAAGGGAATCTCAAAGATCTTCTTTCGTTCATCCTCGTAGACATCAAGCTGCCAGTGGCGGGTCCGCAGTTCCCGACAGCTCATCAACTCGGAAGCGACATCGCAGGCATAGCGATAGGCGATCTCGGCATTGGGTAGGCTCACGCCAATATTGTCTTCGACCCCGCCGCCATCATCACAGAGCTTGAATGTGTATCGTGGCATTTGCCGCACTCCACGGCGCCTTTGGGACTATAGAACGTTTGACCGGCGGCAGTCGGCACGGAACGCGACTCAAGTGCTGCGTAATATTGAGCGGGGCCGCGACAGGAATGAACGATAGCCTCAAGACATCGTCATACCCGATGTCACCGCTGCGATGGTAACCCGCGGGCGACAGGAGCGGCGCATAGGGCATGGGACTCTTCCACATCCCGGGCATGGGCAAAGACTTCGGTGGCGAGTTGGGTAAGCAAGCGGGCGAAATCGTAATGTTGTTCGCAATAAGCCCGCGTCGCCAGTTCGAGCATACGCTTGCCGCGGGTCCGCAACTGCTCGGCATCATGCTCCGCTGTCATTGTTACGCGACTGATACGTCACTTGATCCATTTGAGTAAGAAACTCACTTTGCGACGTGCAGTTCCGGACATTTCCGCAGCTAATTCATTCCACGATCTTGAATCTGAGTTCCGTGCTGTTTCCTTTGCAGGCCGAGGCGCTTGCCGCGCACTGACGAAACTAAAATCGCACTCGGCCGCGGAACTAAAGAGCATCAAATGAGTAAGTAGCGTATTATCCACTGTACTCACACTTGACATCTTTGTGGGTTTAGTGGCAGTATTCTAACTTGACTTATTTGTGGGAGAATCGGCATGAAAAATGGCAAGGGTGGAGTCGGCCTGGTGCGGGAAGAACGGCTGCAAATCATGCTGTCACCTGAGGAACTCAAGGCCGTCGACAATTTCAGGTTTATGCATCGGATGCCGAGCCGGGCCGCGGCGGTTCGCGAACTGCTCCGGTATGGTCTCGGAGCGGTGGGAGGGGTTTTTGAGAATGCAGGCGTCAGATCGCGTGACTACGGCGTGCTGAAAGCGCCCAAGGGAACGAGCGCGGGCCGCGGTTCTTAGAGTTCCCACGGGTAATCAAGTTAGCCCTTGTGGCATGGTGCGAGGCATATTGAGGCACAGGATGGCTCCATCACCGACCAGGAAATCGTCAGGCATCGGTGACTGAGAGACTCAATCGTGCTCTCGTCGACGAGGCAATGAGCGCGATGCTTGAGAATTTGAGCGAGCAAATTCGCGAGTGTTACCGGCACGCCGAAGAATGTGCGCGGAAGGCCGCCGCTCAATCTGATCTGTGTCTTAAGCAAGACTTTTTGGACATGGAGCGGGGCTGGCTAGCTTTGGCGAAAAGCTACGAACTCAGCGAGCGTTTAAGCGATTTCACTAACCACGCCCAGCAGCACGCGTCAAATTCGGCAAGGGCGAATAAGCCGGAGCCATGAGCGCGCGCACGGGCAGCACTTAGATCGTTCTTGTGTCCAAGCGACGCGTTGACATGTCGACGTCGCATACTAGTCTTTGAACATCAAACACTTGGACGTGTGGAGACGCCGATGTTTCTGCGCCTTTTCGTTTTGGTCTTTGTGAGTGTGTTATCGATCGCGGCCTACGCCCAGGATGCCAAGAAGACTGCTGACGATTTCGCAACAAAATGGGTTACAGCCTACGATGCCGGCGATGCTGCGGCCCTTGCTGCTTTGTTCAGCTCCGATGGCGTCTTTAACGCGCCATCAGGAGCGGTTCTGAAGGGGCGCGACGCGATCGAGAAAGCTCTTGCCGGTCGCATAAAGGCGGGTTGGACGAAGGAGACTGTCACGACGGCCGACGCCGGGATGGCAGGCAGCGCCGTTTGGGCTTCCGGTGAATATGGTTTGGTCGGTTCCGGAGAACAGGCCGGCAAACAAAGCGGCGGACACTTTGGCTGGGTGCTCGTTCGTGACGGCGATGTCTGGCGCGCGGCGATGCTCACCGCGAACCTAACTCCACCAAAATAGAATTTCCCGGCCGGCTAGTTGGCCGGCGCAGCGTGCGGATTGAATGCTCCAGTCACGCTGCGCACAGTCTCAGCCCGAAAGTTACTTTAACGCCCAGCCGTGCGGATGCCGTCTGGACCGCCAGCGACTTTAAGTTGGCCTGTGACCTTGAGGCTCTTGCCGTCGAAGCTGACGACGGCGAGCGCGTGGTCGACCATGCTCTGCGCCAGCAAGGTCTTGCCGTCACGGCTCCAGACCACGCCCTGGGGCCATTGTCCGATTTGGACCTCAGCGACCTTTGTCAGCGTGGTTCCGTTTACGCTGAATACGGCGAGCAGGCCGTGATCGTTATAGAACGGATGGCTCGGCGCCAGGTTTGAGCCGTTCTGCGGGATCACCGCCAGATAGTTGCCGTCGTCGGAAAAGGCCAAACCTTCAACGTACTGCCCTACGTCCACCGTGTTGACGATGCGGGGCGCTTTGCCTTTCAGATCGACAACGTTCACCGACATAATGTCGCCGGCATTGGCGCCCTGGTTGCCAATGACCGCGATGTCGCCTTTCGAGCTCACCTGCACCGCATAGGGGCGGTGGCCGCCGGTCATGATGCGCTTGGTGTCGGTGACATTGCTGCCATCAATCGACAAAATAGAAATGCGGTGGTCGCCATCGCGGGTGACCAGGGCGGTCTTGCCGTCGGGGGTGAACGTCACCGCGGCCGGCCCCGCTTTCGGATCGCCGAAATCGATCTTGCCCGCGGCAGTGAGTGTTTTGCCGGAGATGGTGAATACCGAGACGGTTCCTTCCCGGTAATTGGCGACCAAAGCCAGCGTGCCTGAGGGGTTGATCGCAATCCCGCTGGGGCCCAAGCCCGCCTCGAGCGTTGCGATCACGGCAGGCGGGTTGGCCTTCAGATCGATCACGGACAGCCGATTGTCTGGGACTTGTTTCGTTGGATCGGCCGGATCGAGCTTCATAGTGGCGGCGACAAGCGCGAAGGATTCGTCCGGCGCCACTGCCACATTTTGCGGCGGCCCGGTCACGCTCGAGGGTGCCTTGAGCTCGGCAATGATCTTCGGCGGCGAAGCGCCGAGATCGATGATAGTGACCGTGTCGTCGGCCGGATTGGCGGGAACAGAGACGGTGCCGTTGTTGAGCATTACCTTGCCGTCATTTGAAGACACAGCGATCTGCGCCGCAGCGTCTCTCGGAAATAGCGGCAAAGCGGCGGTGGCGATTGCAATGACGATCGCCTGTATCGGCGAGATGCGCAGTTTCATGATTTCCTCCCGGCTTGGCATGGCGGATCAGCTTATTTGTAGGTCTTGAAGCAGATCAAACGGAAAATTCGCGGCCTGCGCAAGCGACAGCGGGGTTAAATTCAATCCTGTTACCGGCGGTGCTGCGATGTCAGCGTCGCTGCGGGCGCCTCGTCCGGCGCGATCGGCAGCAGCGCGGTGAATTGAAAAGCCGAGCCGCGTCCGGGCGTGCTGGTAACGGTCAGATCGCCGCCCATGCGTTTGGCCAGCATTTTAACAATGCTCAGGCCAAGGCCCGCGCCGCCATAGCGTTGGGCGATCGCGACGCTGGCTTGGGCGAACGGCCGGAATAGCCGCTTGGTCTCGGCGCGGCTAACCCCGATGCCGCTGTCGCGCACAATGCAGGTTAGCCGCACGCGCCCCGCCTTTGCCGGCTCAGCGCGCAGCTCCAATTCGACTGCGCCCTGGTCGGTGAATTTCACCGCATTGTCGAGAAGGTTTTCCAGCGCCGCCCGCAGCCGAACCGGATCGCCGACCAGGCGCTCCGGCACGGTATCGGCGATCGTGATCGCAGCGCGTAAGCCCTTGGTATCGGTGCGCACGGTCAGCGCCTCGCCGAGTGCGCCGATGAGCACGCGCGGCCGAAACACCTCCTGCTGCAATGTGAGCGAACCGGCCCCCGCTTTGGCGGCGTCGATGACGAGCGTGGTGAGCGCGGCAAGATATTCAGCGCTGGTTTTGATGTCGGACGCCCAGCGCCGTTCACGCTCGCCAAGATTGGAGCGCGCCAGCAATTCACCGAGCGCCAACACGCCGGTGAGCGCTGTGCGCACGTCGTGCGCGAAGACCGGCAACGCGCCGGCATCTCTGCGCGGCGACTTCTTAAGCGCCGGTTTGCGCCGGCGTGCCCGTCGCCGCAACGGCTTGCGCCGTTGTTTTGTCCTCAGCGGCGTCATTCCGTCCCCCTCGGCGCTTTACACACCATGCCATGGCAAAGCCTGGTGCAAAAACAATTAGGGCGCATTTCGGCGCGATGTGCACCGTTTTCAGATCACCGGCCGAGCCCGACCATGCGCCTGACGTCAAAGGGCTTTGAGCCCGCCGCGCGCAATTCGCGCACGCCCGTGGCATTGGTCGATTTCGCCAGTTTCTGGCCGGCTTCGTCGAGAATGAGCTGGTGATGGTGGTAGCTCGGGTCCGGCAGCCCGAGCAGCGCCTGCAACAGGCGGTGAATGCTGGTCGACCAGAATAAATCCTGCCCGCGCACAATGTCGGTTACGCCTTGCAGGGCATCGTCGACCACGGCGGCGAGATGATAGCTCGCCGGCGAATCCTTGCGCGCCAGGATCACGTCGCCCCACATTTGCGGCGCGGCGGTGACAAGACCGGTCTGGCCGGCCGGCCCGGCGCCGGTCTCGGTCCAGGTCAACACGCCGACGCGCGCCACCGCCTTGTCCATGGCGAGCCGCAGCGCGAACGGTTCTCCGGCCTGGCGCCGGCGCAGACACTCGGCGGCCGACAGTCGTCGCGCGCGCCCCGGATAGATCGGCACGCCGTCCGGATCGCGCGGCCAACCGCCCTGGCGATCGAGCTCCGCTGCCAGCGCGGCCAGTTCGCGGCGGCTTTCGAAGCTCGGATAAAGCAGGCCGTCGGCTTCGAGGCGGGCGATAGCCATCTCGTAGTCGGCGAAATGTTGGCTCTGGCGGCGCACCGGCTTCTGCCAAGACATGCCGAGCCAGCGCAAATCCTCGTAGATGGCCGCTTCGTATTCCGGCCGGCAGCGCTCGGTGTCGATATCTTCGATGCGCAGCAGCAGGCGCCCGCCAAGCTCGCGCGCCATGTCGGAATTGAGCAATGCGGAATAGGCATGGCCCAGGTGCAGATAGCCATTCGGCGACGGTGCGAAACGCAAAACGCGGCTGTACATCAACGCTACGCTTCTCGACACTGGACTCGATGATGCACTCTAACACGCTCACCCACATTCGCACTGAGAGCGATCTCGAGTTAGCGCTCGCGGCCCTGACAAGTGCGGATGCGCGCTTCGCCGCGCTGATGACGCGTGCCGGCCGGCCGCCGTTGCGCCGCCGGCCGGATGGATTTGCCGGGCTTGCGGCGACGGTGGTGTCGCAACAGCTCTCGACCGCGAGCGCCGGTGCGATCTGGGCGCGCCTTGCCGCCGCGTTCGATCCGTTCGAGCCGCAAGCCATTATCCGGGCGCGCGCGTCGAAGCTCGCCCGGCTTGGCCTCTCGGCGCCGAAGATCCGCGCGCTCAAAGAGATTGCACGCGCGGTGGCGAGCGAGCGGCTCGCGCTGGCCACACTTGTCACGATCGAGGCCGAGGCGGCGCATGCCGCGCTCACGGCGGTGCACGGGATCGGCCCGTGGACCGCCGACATTTATTTGTTGTCATGTCTGGGCCATGCCGATGCCTGGCCGGCCGGCGATTTGGCACTGCAAGAAGCGGCGCGGCTTGCTTTCGCATTGCCGCAACGGCCGAGTGCCAAGGAGATGATCGCGCTCGCCGAAATGTGGCGGCCGCTGCGCGCGGTCGCGGCGCGCGTGCTGTGGACCTACTATCGCGCCGTCAAGGGCCGCGACGGAGCGCCGGTTCCGACGCGGACCGTGACGTCAACCCTGCCGAAACTCTCGGCCAAACCAGCCCGCCGCAAACAAAAGCGCATCAAACAAGCACGCAACAAACGGGGGCGAAATGGCCGCCGAACTTGATGGTCCGCGGCTCGCGCCCCGTTCCGACACGGCGCAGCAGCTTGTCGTGTTCCTGCACGGCTATGGCGCCGACGGCAACGACCTGATCGAGATCGGCCGCGCCTGGCAAGAGCTCTTACCGAACGCCGCCTTCGTCTCGCCGCACGCGCCCGAGCCGTGCGGCCAGGCGCCGGTCGGCCGGCAATGGTTCGCGCTGACCTTTCGCGATCCGAACGAGCGCTGGATCGGCGTCAACAAAGCAGCCCCAGGGCTTGAACGCTTTCTCGACGCCGAGCTCGCGCGGCACAAACTGCCGCCGTCGGCGCTGGCGCTGGTCGGCTTCAGCCAGGGCACGATGATGGCGCTGCATGTCGGATTGCGCCGCGCCGCTGCGCCGGCGGCGATCGTCTGCTATTCCGGGCTGCTGGTGCTACCGCCCGACCTCAACGCCGAAAAGTTTGCCGCCGAGATCAAATCCCGTCCGCCCATTCTCCTGGTCCACGGCGATCGCGACGATCTTATTCCGGCGCAGGCGCTGTTTCAGGCGGCGCAGGGTTTGGCCGCGCTCGATATTCCGGTCGAGTGGCATCTCTCCGCCGGAATCGGGCACGGCATCGACGGCGAAGGTCTCCGGCACGGCGGCGAATTTCTGGCGCGGCGATTTAAGGGCAAGCGGTGAAGATTCACATTCGTCATTGTGAGCCAACGGGTCCGGCCCGAAGTGGCCGCCCCGATGACAAACTCCGCGAAGCAATCCAGTCCGCGGAAAAGATGCGCTGGAATGCTTCGTCGCTTCCGCTCCTCGCAATGACGTGAGCCGTCAAAACATCGAAAAGTCGATTGGCTTATGCCGGTCGAGCGTGCGGCGGATCGGCGGCAGCGGATATTTGAGACCGGTGGCGCAATTGAAAAGGAGCGCCTGTTCGCTGTTTTTGACGCGGCCGTCGGCGAGGCTCTGCTTGTAGGCGGCGTAAGTCGCCGCGCCTTCCGGGCACAGCAAAAAACCTTCTTCGCGCGCGACCTCGTCCAGCGCCTGCGTGATCGCCTCGTCGGAGACCGCGATGGCGAAGCCGCCGCTCTCGCGCACAGCGCGCAGAATCAAAAAGTCGCCGATCGCTTGCGGTACGCGAATGCCCGAGGCGATGGTGTGCGCATTCTCCCAGCGCGCGGCGTGTTCGACGCCGGCCTCACAGGCACGCACCATCGGCGCGCAGCCGGACGCCTGGACCGCGACCATGCGCGGGCGCTTTCTCCCGATGAAGCCAATCGCCTCCAATTCAGCGAAGGCCTTCCACATGCCGATCAGTCCGGTGCCGCCGCCGGTCGGATAGAAGATCACGTCGGGCACCGTCCAGCCGAACTGCTCGGCCAGCTCGAGCCCCATCGTCTTCTTGCCTTCGATCCGGTACGGCTCCTTGAGCGTCGACACATCGAACCAGCCGACTTTTTCCTTGCCCTCGCCGACGATCTTGCCGCAATCGTCGATCAGCCCATTGACGCGGTACACCGTAGCGCCTTGCAGCCCGATCTCGCTGACATTCACTTCCGGGGTGTCCTCGGGACAGAAGATCGTGGTCTTGATCCCAGCATGGCTTGCATAAGCGGCGAGCGCGGCCCCGGCATTGCCGTTGGTCGGCATCGCCATGTGCGTAATACCGAGCGCTTTCGCCATCGACACCGCCATGACCAGCCCGCGCGCCTTGAACGAGCCGGTCGGCAAGCGGCCTTCGTCTTTCACCAGAAGTTCGGCGGCGCCCAGCTTGGCGGCGAGCTTCGGCAGCGGCACGATCGGCGTCACCGCCTCACCGAGACTGACGATGTCGGCCAAGCGCCGCACCGGCAAAAGTTCGCGATAGCGCCACAAATCCGGTGCGCGGCGATTAAGCGCCTCTTTGCTGAAGGTCTTGCGCACGGCATCGAGGTCGTAGCGGACCAGCAGCGGCTTGCCGGCGCGCGAGAGATTATGAATTTCGTCGGCAGCGTAGCGTTCGCCGGTCGCGGCGCATTCCAGATGCGTGACGAAGGTCTTGCGCTCGGTGGTCAGGTTATCGTCGTAGCGCAAGCGGGCTCTCCGGCGTGGGGCGGCACTGGGGCGGCGGTGAGGCGGCGGCGGAACACCGGGCCGGATTACCAATCCCGGGGCCGCTTCACAATCCTGTCACGCCTGCCTATAAACTACCGCCCAACGCCGCAGGGGCGGCACTGAGTCGAGGTGGGAGCGTCCGACTTGAACGCTCATGTATCGCAATCCGGCTGGCCGGCTCTGGTCCTGAATGCCGATTTCCGGCCGCTCTCCTACTACCCACTGTCATTGTGGTCGTGGCAGGACGCGATCAAGGCGGTGTTCCTCGAACGGGTCAATATCGTCGCCAATTATGATCGCGCGGTGCGCAGCCCCAGCCTCGAAATGAAGCTGCCGAGCGTGGTGTCGCTTAAAACTTTCGTCAAACCTTCGACGCATCCGGCCTTCACGCGGTTCAACGTTTTCCTGCGCGACCGCTTTTCCTGCCAATATTGCGGAGCGCGCGACGATCTGACCTTCGATCATTTGCTGCCGCGCTCGCGCGGCGGTCACACGGTTTGGAACAATGTCGTTGCCGCGTGCTCGCCGTGCAATTTGCGCAAGGGCAATATGACGCCGGAAGAATCCAAGATGTGGCCCTCGCAGCGGCCGTTCCAGCCGAGCGTGCAGCATCTGCACCGCAACGGCCGGCTGTTTCCGCCGAATTATCTGCACGATAGCTGGCTTGATTATCTCTACTGGGATACCGAGCTCGATCCGTAAAGCGTGCGACGCTTCTGGACCGCGGAGGCTCTTTGCCTCCTTCTCCCCGCTTGCGGGGAGAAGGTGGGGATGAGGGGGCGTTCCCGCTCATCTCAGAATCGCGGTTACGCCCCCTCACCCGGATTGCTGCGCAATCCGACCTCTCCCCGCATGCGGGGAGAGGTAAATATTGCCGCGCGGCTTAACTCGCGGCCGGTGTGGCCTGCGCCTCTTTCTCCGGCGCGCCGTTGAGCTTGCGCGCGGATTCCGCGGACAATGCATGAGTGCTGGCCTGCTGCCGGACCACCGCTGCGCGCGGCTTGTCCGTTGCATTGTCGTCGCGGCGTGAGGTCCCCTCGAACTTTGCGTTCTCTTCGATCGCCAGCGAGCGATGGAAGATGTCGCCTTCGACGATGGCGGTGCTGTTGAGCCGCACCCGGTTGGCGCGGATCGTGCCTTTGACCCGGCCGCCCACCGTCAGCTCTTCGGCGACCACATCGCCCTCGACTTCGGCGCCGTCGGCGATCAGCACTGTCGAGGCATGCAGTTCGCCCTCGACGCGACCGAGAATTTTCACCGAGCCGGAGCCCGCGATCTTGCCGGTTAC
>JBKPIZ010000152.1:0-7114 GCA_046730495.1 Pseudomonadota bacterium | reverse complement strand
GGCTTTCAATGGCCGGTCCGTGCACATCTCGAAAGAAAATTTCGCGTAAGGTGTGAAATTGAGCGGCCCGAATCAGCGGCTCGCGTAGTAAGCCTGCGCCCGCCGGAGGTCCTTGGCCACCGCCAATTCCTTCTCGGCGGCAGCCTTCTCGACGTCGGTGGCAGCGTCGGCCAGCTCCCGCTCGGCCTCCCGCTCGCGCTCGGCGAGCTGCTCGGGCGTCACCTCCTCGAAGGGCACGGCTTCGTCGGCCAGCACGGTGCAGCGCTCTGACGTCACTTCAGCAAAGCCGCCGACGACCATGAATCGCCTTTCGACTTTGTTGTCCTGGATGACCTCGAGCACGCCCGGCCGGACGGTCGAGATCAGCGGGGCATGGCCGTGCAGGACGCCGAAGTCGCCTTCGCTGCCCGGGACGACGACCATGTCGGCCTCGGTCGCGAGCACTTCGCGTTCCGGCATGACCAGTTGGAAGGAGATCTTGGCCATCGGTTCAGGCCGCTTCGGCCGCGAGCTTCTTGGCCTTGGCGAGGGCCTCGTCGATCGTGCCGACCATGTAGAAGGCGGATTCCGGCAGCTCGTCGTAGTCGCCGGCGACGATGCCCTTGAAGGCCTTGATCGTGTCCTCGAGCTTCACGAACACGCCCGGCGTGCCGGTGAAGACCTCGGCGACGTGGAACGGCTGGCTGAGGAAGCGTTGTATCTTGCGCGCCCGCGCCACCACCAGCTTGTCCTCTTCCGAAAGCTCGTCCATGCCCAGGATGGCGATGATGTCCTGCAGCGCCTTGTAGCGCTGCAAGATCTGCTGCACGCGGCGCGCGACCTGATAGTGCTCTTCGCCGACGATCAACGGCGACAGCATGCGCGACGTCGAGTCGAGCGGATCGACGGCAGGATAAATTCCCTTTTCGGCGATCGAGCGCGACAGCACGGTGGTGGCGTCGAGATGGGCGAACGATGTCGCGGGCGCCGGATCGGTCAGGTCGTCGGCCGGCACGTAGATCGCTTGCACCGAAGTCACCGAGCCTTTGGTCGTGGTGGTGATGCGCTCCTGCAGTGCGCCCATATCGGTGGCCAAAGTCGGCTGATAGCCGACCGCGGAAGGAATACGGCCAAGGAGCGCGGAGACTTCCGAACCCGCTTGGGTGAAGCGGAAGATGTTGTCGACAAAGAACAGCACGTCCTGGCCCTGATCGCGGAAATATTCGGCAACCGTCAGCCCAGTCAGGCCGACTCGGGCGCGCGCCCCCGGCGGCTCATTCATCTGACCGTAAACGAGCGCGCATTTTGAACCTTCGACCGAGCCTTCCTTGGGGTCCTTGTTGACCTTGGACTCGATCATCTCGTGATAGAGATCGTTGCCCTCGCGCGTGCGCTCGCCGACGCCGGCGAACACCGAATAGCCGCCATGGGCCTTGGCGATGTTGTTGATGAGTTCCTGAATGATCACGGTCTTGCCGACACCGGCGCCGCCGAACAGGCCGACCTTGCCGCCGCGGGCATAGGGCGCCAACAGGTCGACCACTTTGATTCCGGTCACCAGGATTTGCGCTTCGGTCGATTGCTCGGTGTAGCTCGGCGTCGGTTGGTGGATCGGACGCGTTTCGATGCCTTTAATCGGCCCCGCCTCATCGACCGGCTCGCCGATCACGTTCATGATGCGGCCGAGCGTGGCGGGACCGACCGGTACCGCGATCGGCTGGCCGGTATCGGTCACTTCCTGACCGCGGACCAGGCCCTCGCTCGAATCCATAGCGACGGTGCGCACCGTCGACTCGCCGAGATGCTGGGCGACTTCGAGCACCAGACGGTTGCCCTGGTTCTGGGTTTCCAGCGCGTTGAGGATCGCCGGCAGATGATCCTCGAAATGCACGTCGACCACCGGGCCGATGACTTGGGTGACGCGTCCGACGAGTTGAGCCATGTGCTAAGTCCTTGTCAGAAGTTCTTATCGATTGCGTGGTTACAGCGCCTCCGCGCCGGAAATGATCTCGATTAATTCCTTGGTGATCATTGCCTGGCGGGTGCGGTTGTAGAACAGGGTTTGACGGCGAATCATATCGCCGGCATTGCGGGTCGCATTGTCCATCGCCGACATTTGCGCGCCGTAGAACGAAGCGGCATTTTCTAAAAGCGCGCGGAAGATCTGCACGGCGACATTGCGCGGCAACAGATCGCTGAGAATGTCTTCGGCCTCCGGCTCGAATTCATAGACCGCGCCGCCCAGCGCGTCGGCGGATTTTTGTTCGAATATCGGCGGAATGATCTGCTGCGCGGTGGGAATTTGCGCAATCACGGAACGGAAGCGCGAGAAGAACAGGGTGCAGACGTCGAACTCGAATTTGTTGAACAGCGCGATGATTTTTTCGGCGATGGCTTCGGCATTCTCGAAATGCAACACGCGCACCGAACGAAGATCGACCAGTTCGGCGATCTGCTTTGGAAACTGCCGCCGCAGCTGGTCGTAACCCTTGCGGCCGACGCAGAAGAATTTGACCTCCTTGCCTTCGGCGGCAAGCGCGGTGGCGCGTTCGCGCGCCAGCCGCACGATGGCGGAGTTGAACGGACCGCACAGGCCGCGCTCGGCCGTGCAGACCAGCAACAGATGTCTCTGGTCACTGCCGGTGCCGCGCAGTAGCCGCGGCGCGCTCTCGACCGCCGCGACCGAGGCCGCGATGTTGCCGAGCACCGTATCCATGCGCGCGGCATAGGGACGCGCCGCTTCGGCAGCCGCCTGCGCGCGGCGCAATTTCGACGCCGCGACCATTTGCATGGCCTTGGTGATCTTTTGCGTCGCCTTGGTGGCGGCGATGCGGTTGCGCAGGTCTTTGAGCGACGGCATGGCTGTTTATGACTTAAGCGAACGTCCGTGCGTAATTGTCGACGACGGTCTTGAGCTTGCCAGCCGTTGCGTCGTCGAGATCGCGCGAGTCGCGGATCGCCGCGAGCACATCGGTGTGTTGGTTGCGCAACAGCCCCAGCAGGCCCTCCTCGAAGGCGCGCACCCGATCGACCGCCATCGCATCCAAATAGCCGTTGACACCGGCATAGATCACGCAAACCTGCTCCTCCATGCGCAGCGGCGAGAACTGCGGCTGCTTGAGGAGTTCGGTCAGCCGCGCGCCGCGATTGAGAAGCCGTTGCGTGGTGGCGTCGAGATCGGAGCCGAACTGGGCGAACGCCGCCATTTCGCGGTACTGGGCGAGCTCGCCCTTGATGCGGCCGGCGACCTTTTTCATCGCCTTGGTTTGGGCGGCGGAGCCGACGCGCGACACAGAGAGCCCGACATTCACCGCCGGGCGGATGCCCTGATAGAACAGATCGGTTTCGAGAAAGATCTGGCCGTCGGTGATCGAAATGACGTTGGTTGGAATATAGGCGGAGACGTCGTTGGCCTGGGTCTCGATGACCGGCAGTGCGGTGAGCGAGCCGCTCTTATACTCATCGTTCATCTTCGCCGCGCGCTCGAGGAGCCGCGAGTGCAGATAGAACACGTCGCCGGGATAGGCTTCGCGGCCGGGCGGGCGCCGCAGCAACAGCGACATCTGGCGATAAGCGACCGCCTGCTTGGAAAGGTCGTCGTAGATGATGACCGCGTGCATGCCGTTGTCGCGGAAATATTCGCCCATGGCGCAGCCGGAGAACGGCGCCAGATATTGCATCGGCGCCGGATCCGAAGCGGTGGCGGCGATGACGATCGAATAATCGAGCGCGCCGTTTTCCTCCAGCACCTTGACGAATTGCGCGACCGTCGAACGCTTCTGTCCGACCGCGACATAGACGCAATAAAGCTTGATCTTCTCGTCGCCCGAGGCATTGAGCGATTTTTGATTGAGGATGGTGTCGAGCGCGATCGCGGTCTTGCCGGTCTGGCGATCGCCGATGATCAGTTCGCGTTGACCGCGGCCGATTGGAATAAGAGCGTCGATCGCCTTCAATCCGGTCGCCATCGGCTCGTTGACCGAGCGGCGCGGGATGATTCCGGGCGCCTTGACGTCGACGCGGGCCCGGTGCTCGGCCTTGATCGGACCCTTGCCGTCGATCGAATCGCCGAGCGCGTCGACGACGCGGCCGAGCAAGCCCTTGCCGACCGGGACTTCGACGATCGCGCGGGTGCGCTTGACGGTCTGGCCTTCCTTGATTTCACGGTCACCGCCGAAAATCACGATGCCGACATTGTCGTTTTCCAGATTGAGCGCCATGCCGCGCACGCCGCTCTCGAATTCGACCATTTCGCCGGCCTGCACATTGTCGAGGCCATAGACGCGCGCGATGCCGTCGCCGACCGACAATACCTGTCCGACCTCGGAAACCTCGGACTCTTGTCCGAAGTTTTTGATCTGCTCTTTGAGGATTGCGGAAATTTCCGCGGCGCGGATATCCATTAGCGAGCCTCTTTCATCGCGTGCTTGATGGCATTGAGTTTGGTGCGGAGCGAGCTGTCGACCATGCGGCTGCCGAGCTTGACAACAAGCCCGCCGAGAATGGCCGGATCGACCTTGACGTCGAGATCGACGTCCTTGCCGGTAACCGATTTGAGCGCGGCGCGCAGCGCCTCGACATGCGCATCCTTGAGCGGTTCGGCTACGGTCACCGCGGCGGTAACTTCGCCTTTATGCTGGGCGACCAGGGCACGGAACGCCTTGATCATGTCGCGCACGGCAAACAGCCGCCGGTTAGACGTGACGAGCTTGAGAAAATTCGCCGCGAGGCCGCGGATCCCGGCGCGATCAAGTACCGCCGACAGAGCCTGCAACTGTCCTTGCGCCGAAAAGACCGGACTGCGCACGAGCCTGGTCAGGTCGGCGCTGCCGGCGACAAGCGTATCGAAGTGATCGAGGTCGGCCTGCACCGCCTCGATCGCGTTCGCGTCGCGCGCGAGGTCGAACACAGCGGTCGCGTAGCGGCCAGCCATGCCGGACAGGATGGGTGTTTCGGCTGCCAAAGTCTCTGCTCGCTAGGCTTACTCGGTGGCGGTGTTGAGCGACGTTCTTAGCGGTGTTTTTGGACGGTGTTCTTGACCTTCCGCAAAGATCCGCAGCGGGCGCGCATGGTGGGCACAAGCCCCTGGCACTCAAGCGGAATTCGCGCGGGACCAAATCCCCGGAGCGTGGCGCAGGGCCGCGTCCGGAAATCGCCGGGTTGCTAACATGAAGCGAAATGTGGTGCAACAACAGGCGCCTGCCCAGAATGCCCGACCGCATTCCGAATTCGAAACCGAGACCGGCTGCATTTGCAGCGCGACCAAGCCGCGTGACCAAGACAGCGCGCGGCGGTCCTGCTATCACCCGGCGCGAAAAGGCTGCAATGGCAATGGTCAAACGTTCGGCAAAATCCGCGTCCCGCAAATCGACTTCCCGAAAACCCGCCGCCAAATCAGTGATGCTGCCGACCGATCGGCTCGCTTATTCGCCGATCGCCGAGCGGCCGACGCTCAAGCTGCCGAACGGCGCCCGCATGGCGGTGTGGGTCATCATCAATGTCGAGGAATGGGATGCGACGCAGCCGATGCCGCGCACCGTCATCACCCCGCCGGCCGGCGGCGCGCCGATGCCCGACGTGCCGAACTGGGCTTGGCACGAATACGGCAATCGCGTCGGCTTCTGGCGGTTCGTTGAAATATTCGATGCCTTTGCCATACCCGGCGTGCTGGCCATCAACGGTTCGGCGCTCGCCGCCTATCCGCAGATCGTGCGCGCGGCGGTCGAGCGGAAATGGGAATTCATGGGCCACGGCTTCACCCAGCGCAATCTGCAGAAGGTGGCCGACGAGCGCGCCGATATTCGTAAAGTGCGCGAAGTCATCGCCAAAGCCACCGGCAAGCGGCCGCGCGGCTGGCTCGGCCCTGGCTTGACCGAAACCTGGCAAACCCCGGACGTGCTGGCCGAGGAAGGCTACGACTATGTCGCCGATTGGGTGCTCGACGACCAGCCGGTCTGGCTGGAGACCCGCGGCAAGCCGATCCTAAATTTGCCTTACACGCAGGAATGCAATGATGTGGCGATGATGCTGATCCAGCATCACAAGGCGTCCGAATATTGCGAGCGCGCGCTCGACCAGTTCGAACAGATCTATGCCGATTCCGCCGCTTCAGCGCGCATCATGGCGCTGTCGATGCACCCCTACATCATGGGCGCGCCGCACCGGGTGAAGTATTTGCGCCGCATTTTCGAAGTCATTCGCAAGAAATCCGACGTGCTGTTCTGGACCGGCGCGCAGATCGCCGATTGGTTTGTCGCCGCCGGGCCGAAAGCTCCGTGAAAAATCCCGACGCTGACAAAAGCGGCTCAGCGCACGCCGATCTCGGCGCGCGCCTGATGCTGGTCGCGCTCGGCCTGATCTGGGGCATCACCTGGCCGGTGATGAAAATCGCGCTCGATGAGATCCCGCCGCTAAGCATGCGCGGAACCGCCGCGATTTTCGGCGCGGCAACCTATTACTTGATGTGCATTTTCATGCGCCGCAGCTTGCGGGTTCCATCACCGAAGATTTGGCTGCATATCCTGGTCGGATCGCTCCTCAACATCGTCGCCTTCAGTCTGTTCGGCGCCTTTGCCCAGATCACGGCCACCACTTCGCGCGTGGCGGTCCTCGCCTATACGATGCCGATCTGGGCGATATTGCTGGCTTGGCTGTTCTTAAGCGAACGGCCGAATCGCGTTCAGAGGACGGCGCTTCTTCTGTGCGTCGCCGGGCTTGCCATCCTGATCTATCCGCTGACCGCCAATGGAATCCCGCTCGGCATCGTATTTGCGCTCGCGGTCGGGGTCTGTTGGGCAGGCGGCACGGTTTACCTGAAATGGGCGCATATCGAGGCCGATCAGATGGGCATCGGCAGCTGGCAAATGACGATTGCCGCCGTCATTCTCATTGTTTCAATGCTGATCTTCGATGGCGGGCCGGATTTCGACCGCGCCCATCTCGACGGCTATCTGGCGACGGCATGGACCGGGATTGCCGGCAATGGCGTCGCCTATGCGCTGTGGTTCACCATCATTCGGCGACTGCCGGCAGCGACCGCGTCGCTTGGCGTGCTGGCATCGCCGGTCATCGGCGTCATCGGATCGTTCCTGATTCTGGGCGAGGTGCCGACGGCTTCCGACATGATCGGCTTTGC
>JBKPIZ010000151.1:0-5154 GCA_046730495.1 Pseudomonadota bacterium | reverse complement strand
AGGGTCCTTCACATATCTCAGCCGATTCCACATCAGCCGCCCAATATAAAGCTCGTTATTGAGAATACCTGTGCCACGCGCAGCGTTGCCGTTGATTGTCGAGGCGGTCCAACTCGCATTCCTTGGGGCGGGAATGCGCTTGTGATTTAGTTTGTGCGCGATGCGTCGAGGCGATCGGCCAGATGCAAAAGCGCGAAATATCTCCGTGTGGAAATTAGCGCGGGCCCACCAGCCTTGCGGACTTCCGCTTCCGTCATCCCCGCGACCAAGTGGAGGATCGGTGTAGAGCGCGTAAGCGGTTATGCGATCGCTCACGCGCCTCTGATCATTGTCGAGAAGATTAGCCGCCACGATCTCGAAATCATTCCACGACGTGTGCGTGAACGCCCCCCGGCCATTGCAGTCGCCCATCGCCCAGACGCCCGAGACGTTGGTGTGCAACTGGTCGTCCACCTTGATATAGCCACGTGCGTCGGTAACGATGCCGGCCCTGTCGAGCCCAAGGTCGTCCGTGTTAGGCCGCCGACCGGTCGCGACCAGCACGTGCGTGCCAACAACGTTTGTGATCTTTCCCCCCGACTCGATCTTCACAGCGATGGAGTTTCCCTGTCTCTCCGCACCGACCACCTTGCTGTCAACCCGCACGTGAATGCCTTCATCCTTGAGAAAATCTGCAATAGCGTGTGAGACGTCGGCATCTTCCCGCGAGATCAAACGCGGTCCGAGTTCGATCACGGTCACCTCGCTTCCGAATCGGCGATACATCTGTGCAAACTCAAGGCCGACGTAACTGCCCCCGAGGATAACGAGATGCGTGGGAAGAAAATCGATGTCCATCATTGAGCTGTTGGTCAGGTGGTGAGCCTGTTGGTCAGGTGGGGAACCTGTTCGAGGCCGGGGATCGGAGGAATCGCCGCGCGCGCGCCGACGTTGAGAAAGATGTGATCGGCGGCGAGCTCAGTGTTATTCACTGCCACTTTCTTTTCCGCAACAAAGCGACCGTGACCTTGATAAACCGTACATCCGGGTAAGGTTTTCAGCGATCGCTCGACGCCATTGTTGGACGCGGCCACAACCGCATCCTTTCGCGCCTTGACTGCCTTCATGTCGATATTGACCGACCCCTCAATCCTGACACCGTAGTCAGCGGCGCGGCGTGCGACATGTGCTGCGTAGGCGCTCGCGATTAGTGTCTTTGTAGGGGTGCAGCCGGTGTTGACACATGTACCGCCGAACCGCTTGCGTTCGATGATCGCGACCTTCCGGCCCGCTGCCACCAATCGCCGCGCTAAGGCGGGTCCTGACTGTCCGGTGCCAATGATAATAGCGTCGAAGTTGGACATGACGGATCTCCGAATTCTGACGCGCTTCCGGATGGCGACCGTGCAGTCCACCTCAACTGGCATTGATCGACTCCCGCACCATTCTGTCAAAGAAACGATGTGGAAGCTGCGAAGCAAAAGCCGTTGCCTACGAGCCTGCGCGTGAACGGCCAAAAACTGCTTAGAGCGCGGCGGTACGATAATCCTAGAACTGTAGCCGCGGCCGTAGCAAACAGGACGTGGGCCATGCAGCGGCAACAGACCTACATCCCGCAGCCCAATTGCCTCCTGCCGTACCGCGTTGTGCTATTCTTTAGATTAGGAGGACCGCCGCATCGGGAGGACCGCGTCGATTCAGAGCAACAAAGGTCTACCTCAAGGCCCACAAGGAGGTCGCCGCTATGAAGCATGCCAATTCAAGTTGCGATTGCACTGCGGCGGTTTCCCCGTTGGCGCTACGGTGGGGGTGTTCTGTCTGTGGCAAGACTGAGATCATAAAGATCTCGATCCTGGCTGCGATTTGCGACGGTGACATAATCAGAGGGGTTAAGCCCGAAGATCGTTTCACATCAGAGCACCCGGGATCATAGCCAGCACTAAACCATCTGTACGGATCGCACTGATGAGCTTTGTGGTCGCACAGTCCATGTTTCCAAAGGCTGTGCGTGTCATCGAGCACACGCTGGTACCGTTGAAAGATGGCACGAAGCTCGCGGCCCGTATCTGGCTACCGGAGGATGCCGAACAGAATCCGGTTCCTGCGATCCTCGAGTATCTACCCTATCGCAAGCGCGACGGCACGTACGAGCGGGACGCGCTGACTCATCCATACCTTGCCGGGCACGGCTATGCCGGAGTTCGCGTCGACCTTCGAGGCAGCGGTGAATCCACGGGCTTGCTGTTCGACGAGTACGCCAAGCAAGAACAAGACGACGGCATGGAGGTGATCGCTTGGCTGGCAGCTCAGCCCTGGTGCAATGGTGCAGTTGGGATGATGGGAATTTCCTGGGGTGGGTTCAACGGACTTCAAATTGCGGCGCGCCGGCCCCCGGCACTCAAAGCAATCGTGACCATCTGTTCGAGCGACGATCGGTACGCCGAAGACGCGCATTACATGGGCGGCGCGTTTCTTACCAAGGCTGGACTTGAGTGGGCCTTTTTCTTTTTCTGCTTAATGTGCCTTCCGCCCGATCCTGCGCTGGTCGGCGATAGCTGGCGTTCGATGTGGCTAGAGCGCCTGCAGAACATACCGCTCTTTCAGGAAAATTGGCTGCAGCACCAACGCCGCGATTTGTATTGGAAGCACGGATCGGTATGCGAGGACTATGCGGCGATCCAATGCCCGGTCTACGCCGTCGGCGGTTGGACCGATGGCTATAAGAATGCAATCCCGCGTCTGCTTGAGGGACTGAAGGTCCCCCGCAAGGGTCTCATCGGACCTTGGGCACACGGCTATCCGCACTTTGCGCTTCCCGGCCCCCGGATTGGATTCCTCCAGGAAATCCTGCGTTGGTGGGATCATTGGCTGAAGGGCGTCGATACGGGCGTGATGGATGAACCCATGCTGCGTGCATGGATGACGGAAAGCGTAAAACCGGCGACCCACCATGCGACGTTGCCGGGCCGCTGGATTGCCGAGCCTTCGTGGCCACCGCAAACGGTAACACCCCGGCGGCTGTTCCTAACCGACGCGGGACTTCGAGAGACAAGCGGGTCTTTGACGGCTCGGGCCGTGTGTTCGCCGCAGACGCTTGGCAAGTTTTCGGGGGAGTGGGTTCCATTCGGTCGCGGACGTGATCAGGCCGGCGACCAGCAAGAAGACGACGCCCGCTCGCTGACTTTCGAGACGCCGCCACTCGAAGCGCCGATCGAGATCCTCGGCGCTCCAGTGGTCACTCTCGATGTCGCGTCCGACCGGCCGATTGCCAGTCTGGTGGTGCGGCTGTGCGACGTGCACCCCTCCGGTGAATCGCTGCGCGTCAGCTATGGTGTGCTCAACCTCACGCATCGCGAGAGCCACGAACAGCCCGCCTCGCTGGCGGCAGCTGAGCGCTACCGCGTGCGAATCCAGCTCAATGATGCAGGCTCGGTATTTCCGGCCGGCCACAAGGTAAGGCTCGCGGTATCGACGGCTTACTGGCCGATGGTCTGGCCCAGTCCGGAGGCGGCCACCGTGCGGATCTTTGCCGGCACCCTCGATCTGCCGCAACGCTCGCCCAACGTCGCAGACGCCAAGCTCGCGCCGTTTCCCGAACCGGAGACCGCAGCACCCGAGAAGCCAACCATTCTTCATCGCGATGGTGTGCGGATTGAACGCATTGACCGCATCGGTCTGGAATTGGGCACACAGTGGCAATCGCAGTATCACGTAGAGGACAATGATCCGCTCAGCGCTGTTGCCGAACTGAACAATGTCCAAACTATGTCACGAAACGAATGGCAAATCCGGGTCGAGACGCAGATACGGCTGTCGTCCACGGGCAATGCGTTTCAGCTAGAGGGAAGCTTGCGCGCCTTCGAGGGCGCGAACGAAGTGTGCCGTCGTGACTGGGATCGCTCTATCCCTCGAGATTTTATGTGACCGATCACTCCAAGCCGTCACGCGCGCGCCGACTGGCGACGGAATGCCAAGCCCGATGCTAGTTCAGATTTCTGACCGGAGGATCGGAACATGAAGCATACAAGAGCGACGAGCATAGTACCCAACGTGTTTTGGTTACGATACGGAGAGATGCCATATCCGAATTGGAGTCCTTCATGAACCAGCTACAAGTCGGACAGAAAAGCTATGAGATGCCGCCGCAGGAAGGCATTACCATCGCGCACTTTATCGTTGTCGCCGATATCGAACGATCGGCCCGATTTTACGAAAAGGTCTTCGGCGCCCGCATTCTGAGCAGAGGCGACAGCAAGGGCGCGCCAGGATACCTCCAGATCGCGAACACGTGGCTCATCGTCAACGTCGGCGGCGGTCCGACACCCGACAAGCCGACGGTCACACTCAGCGTCCCCGCCGATCCTGATCGCGTGAGCAGCTTTATGAATATCCGCGTTGCCGATATTCAGGCTTGCTATGAACTGTGGCGAAGCCGGGGAGCCGAGTTCATCACGGAGCCGAAGCCCAAGTACGGCGAGACGCGCTGCTATATTCGCGATCCTGATGGCTATATTATCGAAGTCGGGCAAAGCAATCCGGGCGTCGCTTACGGCTAAGCGTAGCGACGCATAGAGCACCCTGAAGCCTATGCACGACAGGGATGGCATCAATCCGGCGGCCAAGCCGAGCGGAACGGGCTGCGTCGAATGCCTGGCCCGGGGTGGATGGTGGTTGCATCTTCGCAGATGCGCCGAATGCGGTCATATCGGCTGCTGTGATAGTTCACCAAGTCAGCATGCATCCAAACATCACGCCGCTACGGGGCATCCGATCATCACGAGCTTCGAGCCGAGCGAGCACTGGTTCTACGACTATCGGACTGAAGAGTTCATCACCGGCCCGAAGCTTCAGGCTCCTCACTCGCATCCGTTGGATCAACCGGTGCCCGGACCGGCCGGAGCGGTGCCTTCAAACTGGCAAACGCTGCTTCACGAATAAGGGGGCGGCTCTTTGGCGCGGCCGCAAGCCACGCGGTCAGATCTCAGCGTCACAAGGGTCCCCGCGTGAGAATCCAAGCTTATAGATACTGCAGTCGCAGCTTCTGCCTGATCGATTCGCGGTTTTGCTGTTTGAGAGGCCATCATGTGTCTGATGTCTGCTTTTGGCACAAAGCGGACATCCGCGGACATCGGCCGATCGAATTTCCGCTATGCACAACGCAGCACTGTGGGAGGC
>JBKPIZ010000150.1:0-13523 GCA_046730495.1 Pseudomonadota bacterium | reverse complement strand
GCAGCGCGCTGATCGGCAGCGATTTCCGCGCCGAAAGCCGCGAAGCAGTGGCCGCTTTGGCCGCAGCAGCGCGTGCGGCACCCTTGCGGGGTGCAGCTTTTCGGGTCGATTTGGAGGCGGCGGCTTTGGCGGGACGCTTTGTTTTCACTGAACGCTTATTCATGGAGCAACTATAGCACCCAAAAATGGAGTGGAGCAAAGAATATAATGGCAAAAAACCGCGCTTAAAGCGGCCCAAAATCGGCCAGTTCTGGATATGAAAAAATTATAGTTTTTCAGTGGGATAGAAGCAGCGGCTTGCCCAAAAACGAAAACTGTTCTCATACCCCGATTTGGCGCTGCCAGCGGCCGTTCTCATCGGCCTTCCAATAGGTGACCTCGGCGCCGTTCGTCTTGGCCTCATTCCAGCGCATGCGAGCCATTTCAACGGCTTCGGGATCATCGCCATCGAACAGCAGCACAATACGCTGATAATTGCCCGCGTCCGCTGTCAAATTCGCGCCATCGACCAGGAAACGCACGGCCGCGCCATTCGGATTTTCGGGACTGGCCGTCAGCACGATCGGCTGCTCCGCCGCTTCCGGGTCGCGAGAAGTGCCGTGCGGCAGGAAAGCGTCGTCGCGCCAGGTCCACAAATGCGCATCGAGCGCTTCCACGCGCTCGTCGGAGGAAGCTTGAACGACCACGCGCCAGCCGCGCTCAAGCGATTTCTGCAACAGCGGAGGTAGGACCTGTTCCAAGCTCTGGCCCTTGAGATGGTAAAAAAGAATTTCGGTCATCGCGCCTCCGCTCAGCGCTCGTAGTGATCTTCGACGAGTCGCTCAAGCAACCGCACGCCCCAACCCGAGCCCCAGCTGCGGTTAGTATCGTTTTGCGGCGAGCCCATCGCCGTCCCGGCAATGTCGAGATGAGCCCAGGGGGTCTTATCGACAAAGCGCTGCAAAAGCTGAGCAGCCGTAATCGCGCCGCCCGAGCGCCCGCCGGTATTTTTCATATCGGCGAATTTTGAATCGATCATCTTGTCGTATTCGGGACCGAGCGGCATCCGCCAGACCCGTTCGCCGGTCGCCTCCCCCGCTGCTTTGAGCCGCTCAGCGAGCTTGTCGTCATTGCAGAACAAGCCGGCATATTCCTGTCCCAGCGCAACGATAATCGCTCCCGTGAGTGTGGCGAGATTGATCATGAATTTTGGCTTGAATCGCTTGCTCACGTAATGAAGCACATCGGCCAAGACGAGACGGCCCTCGGCATCGGTGTTGATGATTTCGATGGTCTGTCCTGACATCGTTTTGACGATATCGCCCGGCCGCTGGGCTTTTCCGTCAGGCATGTTTTCGACAAGACCGATGGCGCCAACCGCGTTGACCTTCGCTTTGCGGGCTGCCAGCGCATGGATGAGACCAATGACGCAGGCAGCTCCTGCCATGTCGCCCTTCATGTCCTCCATATTTTGCGCCGGCTTGATCGAAAGGCCGCCACTATCGAAACAGACCCCTTTGCCAATGAATGCGACGGGGTCGGCGCCGCGCTTGCCGCCGTTCCAGCGCATGACGACAAGCTTGGCTTCGTGCGCGGAACCCTGTCCGACTCCGAGCAGCGCGCCCATGCCGAGCTTGCGCATCGCGGCAACATCGAGCACTTCGACGCCGACCCCCAACTTGGTCAAACCTGATGCGCGGCGAGCGAATTCGCCGGGATAGAGCACATTGCCGGGTTCATTGACGAGATCGCGGGCGAAAACGACGCCGTCGGCGATGGCCGTACGGCGTGCCCAGGCTTTCTCCGCCGATGCCGGATTCGAACAGGCAAAGTTCAGTTCAATCCTTTTCGGCTCCTGCTCTTCATCCTCTTTGCGCTTGGTCTTGTAGAGGTCGAATGAGTAGCCGCGGAGCCGCGCGCCGAGCGCCAGGTCGGCAACCTGGTCGGCCTTAAGCGCCCCCGACCCCAGTTCGGCGAAGATCGTCGCGGCCGCGGCGGTTTTGCTCAGTTTCCCCATCGCGGCCCCACCCAATTTGGTGAGATTGCGGGAGGACGAGGCGCTGGGCTTGCCGGTGCCGACGACCACCAGTCGCGGTACCTCGAGGCCCGCGGGCGCAATCAGGTCCAGGCTCGACCCGTTTTTGCCGGTGAAGCGGTCGGCGGCCGCCGCGCGATGGAAGCCGTCTCCCATTCGCGAAATAATGCGCCGGCTCGCCGGCCCAAATTTCAAATTCTCGGCGCAGAACAGAATAAGAACATCGCGCCGGCTTGCGAATGGGTTGAAAACAAACTTAAGAGCGGCAGCCATGTCCAAATCCTTGTCCAAATCCTTGATGAATTCTTGCATCCCCCGCCAAAGGGCGGGCAATACGGCGGATTGCGCGGTTTCGAATGGGTTTATGGACCGGACTTGCCGGCTCGGGAAAGTGGAGAATGCGACCAAGGTGAGGCCTTGTCGCCGGTCGATTTATCAAACGGCCGTATTAACGCTTTAGTGTGCATGTTCAATAGCTTTGCCTTGGCGGGGCCATTTTGTGAACGCATGAAAATACCTGCCTTCTGGGGAAATCGGCTGCCGGGACCTACAGGGCCGTCGCAGAACGCCGCGACGGCATCGGGCCGGCAGAGGGGATGTTCAGTCCAATGGGGTCGATTGGCCGATACATGTTTCGCGCCACCATGGGCGCATTCCTGATCACCCTGGTCAGTCTGACAGTCGTGATCTGGTTCACCCAGGCGATGCGCGATTTCGACCTCATCACGAGCCAGCGGCAGACGCTACTGGTTTTCGTCGGCATCACCGGAATGATCGTGCCGCTTTTGGTGATGATGATCGCGCCCATCGCGCTGGTCATGGCGGCGGCGCACGTCCTCAATAAGCTCAGTTCGGATTCCGAGATCATCGTGATGAACGCGGCCGGAGTGTCGCCGTGGCGATTGCTTCGGCCGTTTCTTTCCGCCGCAGCCGTCGTCTCGCTGTTGGTCGCAGTCATCGCCGCCTATGTCTCGCCCCGCAGCCTGCGCGAACTGCGCGATTGGGGCGCGCAGGTGCGCGCCGATATTCTTACCAACATCGTTCAGCCCGGTCGCTTCACCACCGTCGGGGGCAATCTCACTTTCCACATTGCAGACCGAAAGCCGAACGGTTTGCTGATGGGCATTTTCGTCGACGATCGGCGCGATTCCGCGGTGCATGCCACCTATCTCGCCGAGCAGGGCGAAATCGTAAAGAATGATGCGGCGTCATTCCTGGTCCTGCAGGGCGGCAGCATTCAGCGTCTCGAAGCAGGGCAACGCGATCCCAGAATCGTGACTTTCGATCGCTATCCTTTCGATCTGTCGCAGTTTACGGGCGGGCCGCAGAACGTCGTCTACACCGTGCGTGAAAAATATATCTGGGAATTGTTGTGGCCGCGCTCCGACGACACGTTGTACGCGGCGCAGCCGGATCAATATCGATCGGAGCTGCACGACCGGCTGGCGACGCCGCTCTATCCGCTCGCCTTCGTCATCCTGGCTTACGCATTTCTCGGCCCGCCGCAGACCACGCGGCAAAGCCGCACGCTGGCGCTGTTGGGCATGATCGGCGCGGTGGCGTTGTTGCGGCTGGTCGGCTTCGTCAGTGTGATCGTGGGGGTGCGGGTGCCGAGCATTCTTGCTGTGCAATATATCGCACTGTTCGGTTCGATAGCCGCGGGGCTTTGGCAAATCTCTCGCGGCCGCGCGGTCGAACCTGCCGCCGCCATTTCGAGATTTGCAACCGCCGTCGGCGAGCGCCTGGCGCGGGCGGCCGAGAGCTGAGGGAGCGGCCATGATCGCTGGAACGCTCTCGCGCTATTTTGCCATGCGGTTTGTCGCCTCCGTGGTCGGCTCGTTCCTCGGCGTCATCGCGCTTGCCGCCATGATCGACTATGTCGAACTGATGCGGCGCGGCGCCGATTGGCCGAATGCCACGGCCTGGCTGCTCGCGAAAATCTCGATGTACCGCGTTCCCCAGCTCACCGAGCGAATCCTGCCCTTCACGGTGCTGGTTGGCGCGATGTCGTGTTACCTGACGCTTTCGCGCCGGCATGAACTCGTCGTCGCGCGCGCGGCCGGAGTTTCAGCCTGGCAATTCGTCGCGCCGGCGGTTGTTGCGGCGTTCGTTCTCGGCACGGTGGCGACCACACTCTACAACCCTGTTTCGGCGATGCTGCACGAGCGCTCGAAGCGCCTCGAAGCCGACATGCAAGGCGCCACGCTCTCGGCGCTGCAACGATCCACCAGCGGGTTTTGGGTACGGCAAAAAAGCAGCGACGGCGCTGCCATCATCAATGCGATCAGCAGCCGCGAGCAAGGCGCCCAGCTCGGTGGCGTGAGTGTGTATACGTTCGACACCAACGGCCATTTCCAAGATCGCATTGAGGCGAAAAGCGCCGCGTTGCAGGAGGGCTACTGGCTGTTTGAAGACGCGCGCGTTTACGTAGCCGGCAAAGCGCCGGACCTGGAACAGACCTACCGGCTGCCGACCAACCTCACGCTCGAGCAGGTGCGCGAGAGCTTCGCGACGCCTGAGACCGTGCCGTTCTGGCAATTGCCGACTTACATCGAGCTTGCCGATCGGGCGGGGCTGCTCGCCGCCGGTTACCGCCTGCAATACCAGCAGCTCCTCGCGCGACCGTTTTTGCTCGCGGCAATGGTTCTGCTCGCCGCCTCGGTGAGTCTGAGATTCTTCCGATTTGGCGGCGTGCAGAAGATGATCTTAAGCGGCATCTCGGCCGGCTTCTTGTTGTTCGTGTTGTCCAAGATCACGGAAGACATGAGCAAATCGGAATTGTTGTCGCCGATGGCAGCGGCATGGATCCCGGTGGCGATCGGCAGCCTCACCGGCTTTGTCGCGCTCTTGTACCAGGAGGACGGCTAGTGACGACCTGGCGTAGGTCTTCGCGTCCTCTTCGCCGACGTGGCGCTCGCGTGCCTGTTACGGGCCTCGCGGCGTTGCTTGCTTTCATACTCGGGGTCGTAATCGCGCCCGCGCAGCTTGTTGCGCAGAACGCCATCGGCGTCATGCACTTTCCGCCACGGCCGCCGCCGCCGCCGCGGCAACCGCCGCCGCCGTCGAACGCTCCGATGCTCGTGCAGGCGACCGAGATCAGATACGACTACAGCAACAATTCGGTCGCCGCGGTCGGCAACGTGCAAATCTATTACGGCGGCGCAACGGTCGAAGCCGATCAGGTCATATACGATCAAAAAACCAAGCGGCTGCGCGCGGAGGGCAACGTCCGCCTAACCGAGCCCGACGGCAAGATCACGTATGGCCAAGTCATCGATCTCACCGACGACTATCGCGACGGATTTGTCGATTCACTGCGACTCGAAACGGTCGACGATACTCGTTTTGCCGCCGCGCGTGCCGATCGCGCCGGCGGCAACTACACTGTGCTGCAAAACGGCGTCTACACGGCCTGCGAACCCTGCAAAGATGATCCGCGAAAGCCGCCGCTTTGGCAGGTCAAGGCCGCCCGCATCATTCATGATGAGGGCGAGAAAATGCTTTATTTCGAGGACGCCAGCGTCGAATTTTTCGGGGTACCGCTTGCCTATGTGCCGTTCATGTCGGCGCCCGATCCGACCGTCAAACGCAAGAGCGGATTTTTGTTTCCGGGTCTATCGCAGACGACCCAATATGGTTTCGGTGCCGAGCTAAAATATTTTTGGGCGTTGGCGCCGAATTACGATCTCACGCTATCGACGCTGCTGACCACGCGGCAAGGCGCGCTTTTCAAGGGCGAATGGCGGCAGCGCTTGCTCGATGGCTCCTATACGATCAGAGCCGCCGGCATTTTCCAGCAGGACCCCGGCTATTTTGCCACGCGCGACGGGCCCAACAGTCCGACCGCCGGTACGTTTCGTGGCGCTATTCAGTCCGCGGGACAATTCGCGCTGAGCGATAAATGGGTTTGGGGCTGGACTGGCCTGCTGACAACCGACAGCCAGTTTTTATACGATTACCAGCTGCGGCAGTTTACCGGCGCCTTCGATCCGTTCCAGACCGGCTTTGCCGCAGAGGGAGTGTCGCAGCTTTATCTCAGCGGCGCGGGCGACCGCAGCTACTTCGACATCCGTTCCATCTATTATTACGGCTTCTCGCAATTCGACCACCAGTCGCAGATCCCGATCATTCACCCAGTACTCGATTATTCCAACGTATTGCCCCAGCAACTGCTTGGTGGCGAGTTCAGCTACAAAGTCAACCTCACCAGCCTGACGCGGCAACAGGCGGAATTCGACGCCATAACGCAAACGGCTTCGTCCACCGGCGTCTGCTCAAATCCCACGGCCGATACGGCCGTTCCCGGAAACTGCCTGCTGCGCGGCATACCCGGCGACTACACGCGTTTTTCGGCACAGGCCGACTGGCGGCGCACGCTGGTCACCGACAACGGTCAGATGTTCACGCCGTTTTTCCGCGTGCGCGGCGATGTCGCAACGGTGACCGTGGACAATACACCAGGCGTGTCGAACTATATCGCGACTGGAACCAATGGGCTTGCACGCGCAATGCCCGCCGCGGGGGTCGAGTATCGCTATCCGTTCATCAGCGTGTCGTCATGGGGAACGCAAATCATCGAACCGATCGCTCAGGTTGTGGTACGGCCCAATGAGACCGACATCGGAAAGTTTCCCAATGAAGATGCGCAGAGCCTGGTATTCGACACCAGCAATCTGTTCGAGATCGACAAGTATTCCGGCTGGGATCGCGTCGAAGGCGGCGGCCGTGCCAACGTCGGCATACAATACACCGCCCAAGTCAATCGAGCCGGATCGCTCAATGTCATGTTCGGCCAATCGTATCGCTTGTTTGGGCTAAACTCGTTTGCCAATCCCGATATCACCAATACCGGGCTTGACAGCGGCCTCGACAAAAACGTCTCCGATTACGTCGGCAGCGTCACCTATCAGCCGAATTCGATTTACTCTTTTGCGGTGCGCGGCCGGTTCGACCAGAACACGTTCACCCCACAACGCGTCGAAGTCGAGACTCGCGCCAATTTCGACCGCTGGACGCTGCAGTTTCTGTATGGCGACTATGCGCCCCAACCGCTTCTCGGCTTCCTCACGCGCCGCGAAGGCTTCCTGACCGGCGCATCGCTGAAGCTGACAGCCAACTGGATTCTGCTTGGATCGACGCGTTATGACATTGAAAACGATCGCTTCGACCAGGCGCGGCTTGGCGTCGGCTATGTGGACGATTGCTTCATGTTGTCGGTGAACTGGCTCAGCAGCTATACCTATACGACAGTGGCGCTTCCGGTCCGAAATGACACCGTCATGCTGCAATTCAGCTTGCGCACGCTGGGGCCGGACGCGCTTGCTCCAGTGGGCGTTTCCTACTGATTTTCCTGAGATGGAGAGAAACTTGTGATTTCGCCAGTCGAGTTTCGGAATCGATGCAGCGGCTTTGCCGCCGCTCTCTTCATATTCGCGATCACTACAACGATGTCGTTCCCCGCGCGGGCCCAACAAATCGTTCTGCTCGTGAACGGCTCGCCGATCACCGATCTCGATATCGCACATCGCGAGAAGTTCCTCGAAATGAGCAACCACAAGAAGGCGAGCCGTCAAGAGGCTATCAACAGCCTGGTCGACGAGACGCTGGAGATAAAGGAGGCCGCGCGCTACTCGCTGGACGTGCCCGACGCCGACGTTCAGTCGGCCTATGACAACGTTGCGTCCAATATGGGCGTCGATGCGCAGAAATTGACGCAAATTCTTTCCAATGGCGGCGCCAGCGCCGACACCCTCAAGCACCGGCTCAAGGCGCAAATCGCGTGGACGACCCTGGTGCGGGGCAGGTTCAAGGTGAGCCTCGAAATCGCCGATAAGGACGTCGAGGCCGAACTCCAGCTGCATCAACCGCAGGACAATGCTCAGGTCGGATACGAATACGTCGTGCGGCCGATCGTGCTCATCGTGCCGCGCGGTGCACCCGATGCCGCTTATGAAGCGCGCAAGCGGGATGCTGACGCGCTGCGCGGCCGCTTCGCGAACTGTACCGATGGAATTCCGTTCGCGCGCGGGCTTCCGGAAGTCGCCGTGCGCGATCCTATCAACAAGTCGTCTGCCGACCTGTTGCCAGCTTTGCGAACCATCCTCGACAATGTCGAGATTGGACATTTGACGCCGCCGGAACAGACTGCGGAGGGCATACAGATGTTTGCGGTCTGCTCAAAAAAGGAATCGAAGACCGACGCCCCCGGTCTCAAGGAAGTTCGAGACAAGATGTTCGAAAAGAAATTTGGCGCCAAGGCTAATCGCTATCTTGCCGATCTGCGGCGGCAAGCGATGATCGAGTACAAATAAATGTCGGTTCCGTCGGCGGCGAACCGGTTTCCACTTCCGCCGCCATGTTGTAGAAGCGATTTGTGCAACCTCTGGCATTGACGCTCGGCGAACCCGCCGGGATCGGCCCGGACCTTGCCCTGACGATTTGGCAACGGCGCGCCGAGCTCGATATACCTCCCTTCTATATTATCGCCGAACCGGACTTCCTCGGCCGGCGCGCCAATCGGCTTGGTTTGCGGATTCCGATCGAGCGCGCGAGCGCGGCTAATGCGGCGGCAATATTCCGTTCCGCTCTTCCGGTGGCCGCGCTCGGCCCGCCCATCACGGCCGAACCCGGCAAGCCCGATTCATCAAGCGCTCCCGCCGCAATCGCGGCGATCCGCCGTGGCGTCACCGACGTGATGTCTGGTTCCGCAGCCGCGATCGTCACCACTCCCGTCGCCAAGAATGTGCTCTACAATTCCGGCTTCGCCGAGCCGGGTCACACCGAATTTCTCGCCAGGCTGGTGCAGGAAACCACAGGCAAGGTGTTGCGGCCGGTGATGATGCTGTGGTCGCCGGAGTTGGCGGTGGTGCCGGTGACGATCCACCTGCCGCTTCGGGAAATATTCAAACAGCTTTCGGTCGAACTCATTGTCGAGACCGGACGGATTGTCGCCCGCGATCTGCACTGGCGCTTCTGTCTCGCCCGGCCTCGGCTGGCGATTGCCGGCCTCAACCCGCATGCCGGCGAAGCTGGCATGCTCGGCGAGGAAGACCGCGACATCGTCGCCCCAGCCGTCGCCGCACTTGTCGCCGAAGGCATCGACGCGAAGGGTCCCCTCCCCGCCGATTCGATGTTTCATGAGGCGGCGCGGGCGAGCTACGACGCCGCTTTGTGCATGTATCACGATCAGGCGCTCATCCCGATCAAGACGCTCGCATTCGACCATGCGGTGAATGTGACGCTCGGCCTTCCTTTCGTCCGCACTTCGCCCGATCATGGCACCGCCTTCGATATTGCCGGAACCGGGGCTGGCGATCCGACCAGTTTGATTGCCGCGCTGCGGCTTGCGGCTCGGCTCGCCGGATCGACCGCTTCAACCGCCAAGGCAGCAATGTCGAACACCCCGTCGTGACGCAGCCATTCGATGAACTGCCGCCGCTGCGCGACGTTATTCGCCGCTGTGGCCTTACCGCGCGAAAATCGCTCGGTCAGAACTTCCTCCTCGATCTCAATCTCGCCGCACGGATCGCTCGTGCAGCGGGACCACTCGAGGCGGCCACGGTGATCGAGATCGGCCCGGGGCCGGGCGGGCTTACACGCGCGCTTTTGGCGCTTGGTGCGTCGCGAGTCATTGCCGTCGAGCGTGACGATCGCGCGATCGGGGCGCTGCAGGAAATCGCCGCCCATTATCCCGGCCGGCTCGACATTGTCGCTGGTGATGCACTCAGCTTCGATGCGCGGACGCATCTTTCTTCCGGTCGGGCGCGCATCGTCGCCAATCTGCCTTACAACATTGCGACCGCTTTGCTGGTGATGTGGATCACCGTCGAGCCGTGGCCGCCATGGTACGATTCGGCAGTTCTGATGTTTCAGCGTGAAGTTGCCGAGCGCATCGTCGCCGAAATCGGATCAAACAGTTACGGCCGTTTGTCGGTGCTGGTGCAGTGGCGCTGTGAGCCTCGTATTGCCTTTGATGTGAATGCCTCCGCGTTCGTGCCGCCCCCTAAGGTGAAATCCTCTGTGGTGCGGCTCGTGCCGCGGCCCGCGCCGTTACCTTGCAATCGCGCCATGCTCGAAGCCGTGACGCAGGCGGCGTTCGGCCAGCGGCGCAAGATGCTGCGACAGAGCTTGCGCGCGTTAGGAACTGACACACCAGAACTCATCGCGGCGGCCGGACTTGATCCGACCGCGCGCGCGGAAGAGCTTTCGGTGGAGCAATTCGTCCACCTCGCTCGCACGCTTGAAGTTCAGCGCGGCCGCGATAGAGCAATTGAAAAGGCAGGCTCCTCGGGCGATAAAACCGCATGAGCGAGTTTCGCCGCCAGTCTCTTATCGCCTATGGGCAGCCCCTGCGCGAAACACTTGCCGATCGTCCGGTGCCGCGCGGCACCGAGGTTCTTGTCCGCGTAACCTGCTGTGGCGTGTGCCATTCGGATCTGCACGTGCAGGACGGTTATTTCGCGCTCGGCGGCGAGAAGCGGCTCGATATCACCAAAGACCGCGCTTTGCCGTTTACACTTGGGCACGAGATCGCCGGCGTCATTGAAGCGGCCGGGGAAAGCGCCGATGGCGCCGCGATCGGACGACAGGTCGCGGTGTACCCCTGGATCGGCTGCGGCGCCTGCCCAGCCTGCCGCGCCGGCGAAGAGAACATGTGCTCCGCGCATCATCATCTTGGCGTTGCCGTCGACGGCGGTTTCGCAACTTACGTGCTGGTGCCGCACCCGCGTTATCTGCTCGACCATGCGCCGCTGCCGGCGACGCTCGCCGGTCCATTGATGTGCTCTGGGCTTACCGCCTATCGCGCCCTTAAACGACTAGGCAGTCACGCCGAGCGCGGACCGGTCATGCTCGTTGGCCTCGGCGGCGTCGGGATGATGGGGCTGGCGCTGGCTCGCCTATTGTTTCGCCAGCCACCGCTTGTTGCCGACATCGATCCGCAAAAGCGGCAAGCCGCGCTCTCAGCCGGAGCAGCGCAAGCCTTCGATCCCGCCGATCCACAGGCACGTAAAGCGGTTATGGCGGCGACCGGCGGCGGTTTATACGCGGTCTGCGACTTTGTCGGCTCGGACAAGTCGCTGCAATTATCGACCGGAATTCTGGCGCGCGGCGGCAAGGTCGTTGTCACCGGCCTCCTTGGCGGCAGCTTCTCGATCCCGGCGGCCATGATCGCGATCAAAGCGATCACCATCGAAGGCACTTTGACCGGCACCCTGGCGGAGGCGCGCGAACTGATCGCGCTGGCGCGTTCGTGGAAAATCGCACCGATACCGACGCATGCGCGACCGCTCGATGAGGCGCAGGCGGCGCTTGAGGATCTACGTGCAGGCCGCGTGGTGGGCCGCACAGTGCTGGCGATCTAAGATAGAAATTGGCGAATCTTCGCCATCAATTGCCGCGGGCTGTAAGGTTTGGGCACGTAATCGTCGCAGCCGGCTTCCCGCGCCCTCTTCTCTTCGCCACTGAGCGCATACGACGTGACCGCGATGATCGGTATCGATTTGAGGGCGGCATCGCTTTTGATTCGCCGCGTGGCGGTGTAGCCGTCCATGACCGGCAGCTGAATGTCCATCAAGATCAGATCCGGCCGCTGTTTTGCGATCGCCGCGAGCGCCTCTTCGCCGTTTTCGGCTTCGGTAATTTCATAACCGGTGTCGGCCAGCATGTCGCGAATGATCTGCCGGTTATCCGGCTGATCCTCGACGACGAGAATGCGCTTGCTCATTGTGCCCCCGTTGCGGCCTCCACCTGCCGCTCAACGATGACCGGCAATGTGAATGCAAACGTCGAGCCTTGCCCAGGCTGTGACTCGACCCAGATCTTGCCGCCATGCATCTCAATGATGCGCTTGGATATGGCAAGCCCCAGGCCGGTGCCGCCCTTCTTGCGGATGGCATTGTCGGCCTGTTGAAACTCCTGGAACAGCTTGGCCTGATCGGCGGCGGAGATGCCGGGGCCGGTGTCGCAGACCGAGACGTGGAATGAGCCGTTGTTCGCGGTGGCCTTGACGGCGACTTCGCCAGCATCGGTAAACTTGATGGCGTTGCCGACCAGATTGATCAGCACTTGCGTCAAACGCCGGCCGTCGCCGCGTCCTGGCGGTAGTTCGGGGGCGACCTCGACTTTGAAGGCCAGCTTTTTGTCGGCCGCCAGCGGCTCAAGTGTACTGCGGACGCTCTGGGCAATGTCCTGAACGGAGTAATCGGAGAGTTCGAGCACGAGTTGGCCAGCTTCGATCTTCGACAAATCAAGCACGTCATTGATCAAGCCCAAGAGGTGGCGACCGTTGCTTTCCAGGCGTTTAAGCACGGCGCTCATCTTTTCCGACGGCTCGCCATAGGCGCCGTCTGCCATCAATTCGGTATAGCCGAGGATGGCGTTGAGCGGCGTTCGCAGCTCATGGCTCATATTGGCGAGGAACTGCGACTTGTGCTGGCTTGCGATCTCAAGCTGCCGGCTCTTGTCTTGTATTTCGTCGAACAGCCGCACGTTTTCGATCGCGATCGAAGCCTGGTCAGCGAACGTGGCGACGAGCTCGAGCTGCTTGTCAGTGAATGGCCGTACTTCAGAACGGGTCACAGCCAATACCCCGATCGGCACGCCCTCGCGCAGCATCGGGACGGCAAGGATGGTGCGGTAATCGCCCAATTTCTGTGCTTCTACCCACTTGTAGTCCGGATCGTTCTTCACATCAGCGATATGGATCACCCGGCCTTCGAGCAGCGCGCGTCCCGAAGCCGTGCCGCGGTCGAGTTCGATCGGAATATCTTTCACATAGTCCATGAACTCATCGGAAAATCCGTAAGCTTCGGCACGATAGAAGGCGTTGCCGCGTTGCCGCGTGATGGTGCCCTTGTCGGCATCGCAAAGTCGGGCGGCCGATTCAACAAGTGCGTGCAGCACGGTTTGCAAGTCGAATGCCGAACGGCTGATCACCTTCAGTACGTCAGCGGTCGCGGTCTGCTGCTGCAGTGACTCCGATAGCTCCTCGGTGCGCGCCTGCACTTCGTCGAACAAGCGCACATTGCGGATTGCGATCACGGCCTGATCGGCGAAAGCCTGCAGCAGCGCGATCTGGCGCTCAGGAAAATGTCCGGCATTGGCACGAGCAACGGCAATCGCGCCGATGGGATTGCCTTCGTGCAGCAGCGGCACCGCCACAACGCTTCGATAAGTGACCACTCGCGCAAGATCTTGAGCTTGCGTCCCATAGGCATGATCGGCCCCGACATCGGCCACTTCCACAACCGCACGGCGCAATATCGCACGGCCTGATGTCGTATCCTCGCCTGCAGGCATCGGCATCATGCTGCGAAAAGCATCCAGGCCTTCTGCGCTTAAACCAAAAGAGCTCGCAAAGTGCATCAACTTGCCATCAAACCGCAGCACGAACGAAAATTGTCCGCCACAAAGCCTCACCGCACTTTCCGCGATTGAATCGAACACAGGCTGAACATTTGTTGGTGAACTTGAAATAACCTTGAGCACCTCCGACGTCGCCGTCTGTTGT
>JBKPIZ010000149.1:0-12636 GCA_046730495.1 Pseudomonadota bacterium | reverse complement strand
TGCGCTGTGGTTCACCATCATTCGGCGACTGCCGGCAGCGACCGCGTCGCTTGGCGTGCTGGCATCGCCGGTCATCGGCGTCATCGGATCGTTCCTGATTCTGGGCGAGGTGCCGACGGCTTCCGACATGATCGGCTTTGCCCTGATCTTTGTTGCGTCGGCTTGCGTTTTGTTGACGCGCCAGAGCGCGGTCGAGACCGCCTCACATGCCGCGTGACGGCGTGATGATCTAGGGTCAAAACTTACGGTCCAGCGATCTTCGCCAGATCGGCGACGCGGCTGGCCATCGTACTTTGCGGATCGGACAACGGATCGATTACGGTGAAGTGGTTGGTCCCGGTGATCTCCTCGTAGCGCGCTTGCGCGCCGGTCTGCTGCCAAGTCTGCGCGATGGTGCGGCTCTGCCGCTTGAACTCGCTGGATTCAAGCCCGCCGGCGACGGCATCGAAAATCCGGCCGGCCGCCACCGGCCAAAACAGCGGCGATAACTCTCGCGCTTGCGCCGGATCGAGGCGGAGATCCTGATTGACGCTAGTCTCCAGCAGCGGCTTCAAATCGAACACGCCGGAGATCGAATAGGCCGCGGGAACGAGATCGGCGGGGGCTTTCGGATAGAGCGTGCGCCAGTCGGTCGCGAGCAAAGCGGCGGCCAAGTGCCCGCCAGCGGAATGACCATAGACCGTCATGCGCCGGCCGAACCGTTGCCAAAGGAACGCGCACATGCGGCGCATTTGCTCGATGATGTCGGCGATGGTGACATTGGGGCACAGGTCATAACCGACCACGGCCACGGAAATCCCGCAGCCGTTCGGCCCGCGCGCCATTTGGCTGAACATCGACGGCTCAAGCGAGCGCCACCAGCCACCGTGAATAAAAATCGCCAGCGGCGCATTCTCGTGCTCCTGCGCCAGGAAGAGATCGACGGTCTGCCGCGGGGTACTGCCATAGGTCAGGCCGAGCTCGGCGCGGCCGTTTTTGAGCATCTCCGCCCGGTAAAGCTCCGCTTCATAGGTCCAGCGGGCAAAAATCTCGGGGTGCTCGGGCACGCGGGCGCGATTGTTATATTCAACTTCGTAGTCGATCGCGGCCACCTGAGCCTCCATAGGGATTGCGCGGCAAATCTGCGGCATGTCTTCGGCGCTGGCAAGTTGCGGCGGGATGCGCGGGCGCGTTCGGTAAGGCGCAAACTCAGTGGTTTGCGGCAGCAACGCCGCCCGGTAAAAAGGACGCCAAAGGAAACGCGATGCGAGTTGACGGCAAATCGATGCGCAGCATCTGGCTGGAACCCGACGGCTGGTCGGTCGGGATCATCGACCAGACCGCGCTGCCGCACCGGCTCACGACTGCCCGGCTCACCAATCTGGAAGACGCGGCGCACGCGATTGGGGCCATGCTGGTGCGCGGCGCGCCGCTGATCGGCGCGACGGCGGCCTATGGCGTTTGCTTGGCGCTGCGCGCGGATGCGTCCGACGAAGCGCTCGATCGCGCCTGCGCGAGCTTGCTGCGAATGCGGCCGACTGCGATCAATCTCAAATGGGCGCTCGACGAAATGGTCGCCGCGGTGCGCAACAGCGCGCGCGGCGAGCGCGTTGACGCCGCCTACCGCCGTGCGCAAGAAATCTGCGAGCAGGACATCGCCATCAACTCGGCCATCGGAAAAAACGGATTGCCGCTGATCGAAGCGGCCGCCAGTCGCAAGAAACCCGGCCAGCCCGTCAATGTGCTCACCCATTGCAATGCCGGGTGGCTGGCGGCGGTCGATGTCGGTACCGCCACCGCGCCGATCTACCGGGCGCACGATAACGGCATCGCTATTCACGTCTTTGCCGACGAGACGCGGCCGCGCAACCAAGGGGCCTCGCTCACGGCGTGGGAACTCGGCCGGCACGGCGTGCCGCACACCGTGATCGCCGACAATACCGGCGGTCATCTCATGCAACATGGGCTCGTCGATCTGATCATTGTCGGCACTGACCGGGTCACCGCGGCCGGCGACGTGTGCAACAAGATCGGCACTTATCTGAAAGCGCTCGCAGCGCGCGACAACAATATCCCGTTCTATGTGGCGCTGCCGTCGCCAACCATCGACTTTTCGATCAGCGACGGACTTGCCGAGATCCCGATTGAAGAGCGCGGCGCCGACGAGGTGGCGACCATGACCGGCCGCACCGCGCAAGGCGGCATTGAAACCGTGCGGATTGTGCCCGAGGGCTCGCCGGTCGCCAATTATGGCTTCGACGTCACGCCAGCGCGCCTCATAACCGGGCTCATCACCGAACGCGGCGTGATTGCCGCTTCACGCGCGGCGCTGGCGAGGGCTTTTCCGGAGCGCGCCGGCGCGGCAGAATGAGACCGTGAGTCTCGTGGGTCTGGTTCGCGTGGAGTCCGTTGCGTGCCAAAGCTTGTCCATCGTCCGCTTTCGAACCTGCCGCTTCCTGGAATTCTCAGCATGAACACCGACGCGTCAGCCGGCGTGACCGCCAGGATCGTCTCTTCAGACTCGCCTTTGGTGGACGGGCGGCAATCGGAAATGGCGCTCGCCATCGCCCGCGGCACCGCGCGCTATCTGCACGCGCTCGGCTATTGCGTCGTGAGCGAACTGCCGCTGCCGTCGGGCCGGCGCGCCGACCTCGTCGCGCTCGGCAGCGACGGCGAAATCATTATTGTCGAGATAAAATCCTCGGTGGCCGATTTCCGTGCCGACCAAAAATGGATGGACTATCGGCGCCATTGCGATCGGCTGTTCTTCGCCACCCATGCCGGCGTGCCGGGCGATATTTTCCCCGCCGAGGCCGGCCTGATCGTCGCCGACGCGTTCGGCGCCTCGATCGTGAGCGAAGCGCCGGAGCAGCGTATTGCCGCCGCCACCCGCAGATCGGTGACCTTGCGCTTTGCCCATGCGGCGGCGCTGCGGTTGCAGGCGGTTGCCGATCCGCAAGGACCTTATCACGCCGAGTTCTAGGCGGTAGACGCGAGTCCGCCACGTCCAAGCAACCGGAGCGGGCAGCAAGCCCGAATTATTTGGGGGCGCGCTTGGCCAGGATGCGCTGCAGCGTCCGGCGGTGCATGTTGAGGCGGCGCGCGGTTTCGGAAACGTTGCGGCCGCACAGTTCGTAAATGCGCTGGATGTGCTCCCAGCGCACCCGGTCGGCCGACATCGGATTTTCCGGCGGCTCGATTTTTCTGTTGTCGAGCGCGAGCAAGGCCGCGGCGACATCGTCGGCGTCCACCGGTTTGGCCAGATAATCGACCGCGCCCATCTTCACCGCATTCACCGCGGTCGCGATATTGCCGTAGCCGGTGAGAATGATGGCGCGCGCCTCAGGGCGGCGCTTCTTCATCGCCGAAATAACATCGAGACCATTGCCGTCGCCGAGCCGCATATCGACGACCGCAAAAGCGGGGGCGGCTTTTTCAACTTGCAGAAGACCGTCGCTGACCGATTCAGCGGTCGTCACGGTAAAACCGCGCCCTTCCATGGCGCGGGCCAGGCGCTGCAGGAATGACTTATCGTCCTCGACGATCAGGAGCGAGCGTTCGTTCGGGAGCGAACTTGCTGAATCGGTCATCGCAAATCCAGTTTTTTCGACAATACGCCCAGGTAACTGTCCGATTCCGGCCAATTCCCGGTCTTCCTCCCCCTAGCCTTGAGCACCGCTCCGGTCCGGCAAGTTACAATTAAGAAGAGACAGCCTCGGCCTCAAGTGGAGGCGGCGCGAGCGGCGTTTCAAAATCTCCCCGGTTCCAGGTCACAGTGATGGTGGCGCCGTGCAAGGGCGGCGCCTGATTGATCAGCGAGAGCTTGGCCCCGGAGCGCTCCAGCAGCGTTTTGGCGATAAAAAAGCCGAGCCCAAGCCCGAACAGCGCGGTTTCGTCGGCTTCCGATCCGCGGGGACCGGGCCGCCGATGGGTGACATAGGGCGCGCCGAGGCGATCGACCACTTCGGGAGCAAAACCCGGCCCGTCATCGCTGATGGTGATGCTGACCTCCTGTTCGGTCCAGCGGGCGGCGATCTCGACGCGGCTGTGGGCGAAATCGACCGCATTTTCGATTAGATTGCCGAGGCCGTAACGGATTGCGGGATTGCGCTCGCCGGCCGGCTCGCCGGCGCGGTTGGTCGGATGTCCGACGATGATGGCAACGCCGAAGTTGCGGTGCGGCGCCACCGCTTCCTCGATCAGGGCCGAGAGCGGCATGCGGTCGAACGGTTCACCCGCGGGCAGTTCGGTGATCTTGGCCAAAATCTCGCGGCAGCGCTGAGCCTGCTCGCGCAAGAGCTTGACGTCCTCGGCGTAGGGTGAACCGGGCTCGAGCGCACGTTCGATCTCGCGGATCACGACGGTGATGGTCGCTAGCGGCGTGCCGAGCTCGTGCGCGGCCGCGGCGGCCAGTCCATCGAGCTGAGATAGATGCTGCTCGCGCGCCAACACCAGTTCGGTGGCGGCCAGCGCGTCAGAGAGCTGACGCGCCTCCTCGGCAATCTGCCATGTGTAAACGCCGATATAGCCGATCGCGAGCAGGATCGAGAGCCAGACGCCCACCATGTAGATTTCGGGAAGCTCAAGCGGGTTCTCGGCCTCCCACGGCAAATCGTAATGCAGGAACACCAGCATCGTGGCGCAGAACATCGCGAAGGTGCCGATCAGCAAAGTCATGCGCGGCGGCAGCGCGGTCGCCGAGATCAAGACCGGGCCAAGGAGAAGAAAAGCGAACGGATTTTCCAGGCCGCCGGTGAGGTACAAAAGCGCGGCAAGTTCGGCGATGTCGAAGGTCAGAAGCCAGGCTGCGCGATCCGGCTCGAGCCATTGCGTCTGCCGGAAACTCACCCGCAGCGCTACGTTCAACAGCGCAGCCAACGCGATAACCGCAAGGCAAGCCCAAATCGGAACTTCGAATTCCAGGCCGAAATGCACCACCACAACGGCGGCCAACTGCCCGCAGACTGCGAGCCAGCGCAGCCGGATCAGCGTGTCCAGCCGGACGTTGCGGGGCCGCTCATGAGTTCGGGGCAGACCAAACATGTCACTAATGTAGCGATCCGGCTGAGTCGCGCCAAATTGGCTGCCGCTTTTGAACCGGCACTGGCGCTTAGCGCGCGGATGCGCGACATTAAAGGCAGTTCAAGCTCCATCAGGAGTGATTGCACTGGCTTACGCACTCGACCAGTTCATTTTCGATTGCCGGTCCATTCTGGCGGGCGATCCGGGCCCAAAAGGCCGCGAACAGGTGCGTTCCCGGCTCGAACGCCTGTTGCAGAATCCCGACTTTGTGCGGGCGCATTGCGAAGAAGCGCCGCGTGGCCTGCATGTCCTTTATGAGGACCCGGAGCTCGGTTTTCAGGTGCTCGCTCACATCAACGACAAGGCCCGCGTGTCGCCGCCGCACGACCACGGCGATTCGTGGGCCATTTACGGCCAAGCGACCCATTACACCGACATGACCGAATGGGAGCGCGAGGACGACGGCCGCGATCCGCAGCACGCCAAACTCAAGCCGGTAAAAAAATATCGGCTGATGCCCGGCCAAGCCGGCATTTATCAGGACGGCAAGATCCACTCGATCGATTATCCCGATTACGCGCGCTTCGTTCGCGTAACCGGAACCAATCTCGATCGCATCCAGCGCGTGCGCTTCGATCTCAATACCGGCGAAGTCAAACAGATGACGCCGCAGCAGGCGACGTGACGGCCCCGGTAAGCCCCGCCGCACTGCGGGGCCTGCTGGACGACGGCAGCGAGCTCGCGCTTATCGACGTCCGCGAAGAGCTGATCTTTTCGCAAGGCCATCTGTTGCTGGCGCGCTCGGCGCCGCTAAGCCGGCTGGAGCTGAAATTCGCAGCGCTGGTGCCGCGGCGCTCGACCCGCATTGTGCTGTGCGACGGCAACGACGGCCTTGCCAAGCGCGCGGCGGCGGTTCTCGCGCGCAACGGCTATTCCGATCTGCGCATCCTTGCCGGCGGCGTGGAGGCGTGGGCGGCGGCCGGCTTCGAGCTCTTCACCGGTGTCAATGTGCCGAGCAAGGCGTTCGGCGAATTCATCGAACATGAAGAGGGCACGCCGAGCATTGCGGCCGACGAACTCGCGCGGCTGATCGGCAAAGACACCGATCTCGTGATCCTGGACAGCCGACCGTTCGATGAATACGCGCGAGTCTCGATCCCGGGCGCGACCAACGTGCCCGGCGCGGAACTGGTGCTGCGTGCACGGGACCTCGCGCCGTCGCCGGGCACCATGGTGGTGGTCAATTGCGCCGGCCGCACCCGCAGCATTATCGGGGCGCAATCCCTGATCAATGCCGGCCTGCCGAACAAAGTCGTGGCGCTGCGCAACGGCACGATGGGTTGGAGCCTTGCCGGCCTGACCTGCGACAGTGGGAAAAGCCGGCGTGCGCCGCAGGTCACACGCGAACAATTGGCATGGGCGAAGAGTGCGGCGCGGCGGGTGGCGCAGGCCTGTGGTGTCGAGCGCATCGATCGGGCCAGGCTCGAGGCTTTGGGCCGCGACCAGAACCGAACGCTTTATGTCTTCGATGTGCGCGATCCCGCCGAATACGAGAAAGGCCACATGGCCGGCGCGACGTCAGCGCCGGGAGGCCAATTGGTCCAGGCAACGGATCAATATATCGGCACGCTCGGCGCCCGGGTCGTGCTGCTGGACGATCTGGAAGTACGCGCCGCCATGACTGGATCGTGGCTGCGGCAGATGGGTTTTGGCGAAGTCTTTTTGCTGGCGGAAGCCGGCGATGAACCCGGCTGGCCAGCCGTGCCGATGCTTGAAAACGAAACACGCCGCGATGCTGCAATTGAAGCGGCTGCGCTTGCGGACCTCGTGTCACGCAATGCGGCAACCGTTCTCGATCTTGCGCTGAGCCGCAATTATCTCGCCGGGCACATTCCGGGCGCATGGTTTGCGATCAGGACGCGACTGGCGCGGGCGCTGGAGAAAATGGCAGTGGGCGCCACCCTCGTGCTCACCTGCGAGGACGGCACGCTCGCCGCGCGCGCCGTGGCCGAAGCCGAGAGCCTGATCGACCGGCCGGTGCGCTTTCTTCAGGGTGGCAATGCGGCGTGGCAAGCAGCCGGCCAGCCGTTGTCGACCGAGGCGAAGATGGCCGACGAGGCGGTCGATCAGTGGCGCAAGCCCTATGAACGCTCCGGCGATAGCAAAGCGGCGATGCAGGAGTATCTGACCTGGGAAGTCGATCTCTTCCCGCGCATCAAACGCGACGGCTCGCTGCAGTTCGAGCGTTTCAGGCCGCGGCTTGCAGCAGCTGTTGAGTGAGGCGGTCCGGCATATCGATCATCACGTCATGCCCGCAGGGCAATTGATGACAATGCCATGATGAATCCGATTGCACCGTCGCGAATGCCCGATCAAAACTGGGATTGTGATAGCCTTTCGCGCGAATATAGGTCTTTCGCGCGATGCGCTCGCGCGCACCGCTCAGCGCGATCGGCGACGTGAAGGTACCGATCGGCTGCGGCACGCAAAGATCGTCGACCCATTGGCGATCGGCTTCATTGACGCCGAACGCTTCCGCCGGCCGCGGCCGCACGCCGAGCTGGCCGCGTTGCATGGCGGCGCGAATGGCGTCTTGAACGGCCGACCCGGTGAGTTTTTGGATCGTGTCGTCGTTCTCGGGAAGAAAAGCGTCCAGAAACACAACCGAGCGGATCTGTGCCGGCATAACTTCGGCAACGCCGGAAATAACGAACCCGCCATAGGAATGACCGCAGAGGACCACTTCGTTTAGCCGCTCCCACTTCAGCAAATTCACGACATCGGCGACATGGGTGGCGAGATTGATACCGGGCGCTAACAGATGCGCGCGCTCGCCGAGCCCGGTCAGCGTCGGTGTGAAGACCGCGTGACCGTCGCGGCGAAGCCGATCGGCGACGCGCCGCCAGCACCAGCCGCCGTGCCAAGCGCCGTGAACCAGCACAAAAGTGTAGGCCATCAATCCCCCTCCCCTGGCGTCACCTGACGCTTACGGTTGCCAGGCAACATCGGCGGAGCGCGGCGCGGCCGTGTCCGAACGCGCCTTGTCGATGAACTGCATCAACGCCCGCAACGCCGCGTCAACACCTTGTCTACTCACCGCCGAAATGACGAACGGCGTCGTTTTCGCCGCCCGTTTCAAACTCGCCAGCTGTCGCTCGATCTCCGCGGCGCCAAGCGCATCGGCTTTATTGAGCGCGACGATTTCCGGCTTCTCGGCAAGCTCATGGCCATAGGCTTTGAGCTCCGCGCGCACGGTTTTGTAGGCGGCGCCGGCGTCCTCGCCGGTGCCATCGATGAGATGCAACAACACGCGGCAGCGCTCGACATGGGCGAGAAAGCGGTCGCCGAGTCCCCCGCCTTCATGGGCGCCTTCGATCAGGCCCGGGATATCGGCGAGCACGAATTCGCGCCCATCGACGTCGACGACACCGAGTTGGGGATGCAGCGTGGTGAACGGATAGTCGGCAATCTTGGGCTTGGCCGCGCTCACCGCGGCGAGAAAAGTCGATTTGCCGGCGTTCGGAAGACCGATGATTCCGGCATCGGCGATGAGCTTGAGCCGCAACCGCACCGTGAGCTCGATGCCGGGTTGCCCAGGATTGGCGTGACGCGGCGCACGATTGGTTGAGGTTTTGAAATGGGCATTGCCGAACCCGCCATTGCCGCCGCGCAGCAGCACGACGCGTTGTCCGATTTCGGTCAGATCGGCCAACAGTGTTGCGTCATCCTCGTCGTAGATCTGCGTGCCCACCGGCACTTTGAGAAGGACGTCGGCGCCATTGGCGCCATGCCGGTCCTTGCCCATGCCGGCGCGGCCGTTGCCCGCGGTGAAATGCTGCTGGTAGCGATAATCGATCAGCGTATTAAGGCCATCGACTGCTTCGGCGATGACTTCGCCGCCCCTGCCGCCGTCGCCGCCGTTTGGACCGCCGAATTCGATGAACTTCTCGCGCCGGAACGCGACGCAGCCGTTGCCGCCATCGCCGGAGCGAATGTAAATCTTGGCCTGGTCGAGAAATTTCATTGTCTCACTGGTAAAGCGCGGAGCCCTCCGGCACAACCGTCATTCCCATCGACAGTGCCGCGGTGGCCCACAATGCCTGCCTGATATAAGGTCCGACTTCACGCGGGCAGAGCCCGGCCTGCCAATTATGGCCTGTTCGGAACTGGTGCGGAGAACGACAAGCGTGTGGGGGTTTGTAAAGCTCGCGATGCGAGCTGCGATCTGGCGTAGGACGTTCAATCCGCCGCTTGTCGGATTGCGATCACTCTTGGCGTTCGCGGCCTTGGTGGCGGTCGTGCGCGCCGGACTGCAACTGGTCGAAGCCGGCGCCTGGCAAGACTTCAATCCCTACGGTCTCAATGCAGTGATCGCCTGGATCGCGCTTGAGCTCGCGATCGCCGCCCTGTTCGTGCGACCGGCCGCACGCACCACCGCATTGGCGGCGATGTTCGCTCTCTCCGTAATGGCCGACATCGTCATGACCGCAATCGGCATTGGCGCGCCGCTGGTGGCGCAAGCGGCTGGCCAGCCTGTCTTACTCAATAGTTCAGTTGTGGCCGGCGCAATCTACACACTGGTGTTCGTGTGGTGGATTGGAGCGATGACCTGCATCGTCGGCTCGCTCGAACAACAATCGGGTTGGCGGCTCGTCGGCCGGGTTGCGGGCCTGTGGCTTGCTCTGTTCGCCGCCAACGTGGCGATGCCGCATACGCCGGTATTTGTGCCGCCCGATTTCGATCCGCGCAACGCCAACTGGTGGGAAACCGTGTATGCGGCCCATCGCGCCGAAGGCAAGCCGCGCGGGCAGAGCAAGGGGCAAGTCGCACTCATCGAAAAGACGCAACCGCGGCTCCTTCAGGATCAGTTCGCTCAGCTGACGCCATCACGCAAAGGCGAAACCGCAATTTACACGCTCGCAATCGCCGGCTGGGCCGATCAGGATGTCTTCGTCAAGGAACTCGACGGCGCCCTGGAAGCGATCGGCAGCGTGTTGCCGATCAAAGGCCACACTGTGCGCCTGATCAATCGCCGCGACACCTTGGATACGATTCCGCTCGCCAGCTTTACGAATTTCAAGGCGGCGGTGCATGCCATCGGCGATGTCATGGACAAGGACAACGACGTCTTCGTCCTGGTCATGACGTCACATGGCGAGCAGACCGGCTTCGCCTTGCAGCTGCCCGGCGGGACGGCGGAATTGGCGCCGCAGCAAGTTGCCGCGGCGCTCAACAGTGAGGGCATCAAGAATCGCGTGGTGATCGTTTCCGCCTGCTTTTCCGGAATCTTCGTGCCGCCGTTGGCGAACGACGACACCATCGTCATCACCGCAGCCGACGCCAAGCACACGTCGTTCGGCTGCGCCCCCGAACGCGACTGGACCTATTTTGGCGATGCCTTCTTTCACCAAAGCCTGCATCCCGGCGCCGACTTTGAAATTGCCTTCGATCACGCCCGCGTCCTGATCCACGGCTGGGAAATGATGGACCGCGCCACGCCGTCAAATCCGCAAGGCTCGTTCGGCCGGGCGCTGGTGGCAAAGCTGGCGCCGTTTTTCGCCACCAATCCGCGGCCGTGATCGCAAGCGGCGGCAAAGCGGCAAAGCACCCTGCCGCTAAGCCACCTGACGCTAAGCCACTTGGCGCTAAGCCACTTGACGCTAAGCCACTTGGCGCGTTTGGCCCCAGGCCTTGAGCGAAGCCCACAGGCCACGATCAAGCCGAAAGCGATCGATCGGCGCCGCAGAGTTGATGGCGCGGATGCGGCAAAGCTGGACGCCGGTCCATTGGAAGCCGCACTTCTCCAGCACGCGGCGCGACGCCGGATTGCTGACGCGCGCCCCGGAAGAAAGCACCTCATGGCCGAGCTTGGCGAAGGCGTAATCGATCAACGCCCGCGCCGCCTCGGTCGCGTAGCCGCGACCCCAAAAGGGGACGCCCAGCCAGTAGCCGAGCTCGACGCCGTCCTGCCGCCGGTCAAGGCCGCACATTCCGATCAAGGCGCCGTCAAGCGTGATCGCAAAAACCGTCTCGCCGCCCGTTTGATTGATCGAGGCGAGCAGTCCTACGGCATCCGCGGCGGTATAGGGATGCGGAATACGTGCGGTGTTCTCGGCAACGCGGCGGTCGCCGGCCAAAGCCACCATGGCCGCGACGTCGTTGTGCGACGGCGCGCGCAGTACCAGCCGCGCGGTTTTCAGCGCGCCGGCGCGGTGAGTCTTTTCGTCTATCTTGGCGTCTAGCTTGGCGTTTCGCGCCAGAACTTCCGTCAACTCAGACGTTGCGACTTCCGTTGCGAATGTCATCGCCTGGGCTCCTGCAAAAAAACCACAAGAAACCGAAAGGGGAGACCGGCATGCCGGTCTCCCCTTTTGGAGCCCATTCGGGCCCGCCGGTTCGACTGCACGCCGGCGGACCTCCTATGATCCACCGTATTACTGGGCCGCGGCCTCATTCATCGAACGTACGGAGACAAACACGCGGCCTTTGGTTTTGGTTACAAACTCGACTTTGCCGTTGATTAGCGCAAAGAGCGTGTGATCTTTGCCGACGCCGACGTTGCGGCCTGCGTGCCATTTGGTGCCGCGCTGACGGGCGATGATATTCCCGGCTAACACCTCTTCGCCGCCGAAAATCTTCAGGCCCAGGCGCTGTCCAGCCGAATCGCGGCCGTTGCGCGAGGATCCGCCTGCTTTCTTGTGTGCCATTACCGAACTCCGAAACTCATTGCTTCGCTATGTATACTGCATTCGTGACAAAAGCATCACCTGCCAATGTCATTTCTTTACTTTTTCTTACCCTTTGACGGCCCTTTAGCCGTGGGCTTCTTCTCTTTCGCCGCTGGTTTGGCTTTCGGCTTTGCTTTACGCGCCGGCGCGGCAGTCTCGGCGGTCTCGCTTGCAGCAGCCGCTTCGGGCGCAGCGGCTGTCCGCTTGGGTCGCGGCTGGGCCTGTTTGCTCGGTTTTTTGCCGTCGGTCAAAATTTCGGTGATGCGCAGAAGCGTAAATTCCTGGCGATGACCGATCTTGCGGCGCGAGTTTTTGCGGCGGCGCTTTTTGAAGGCGATAATCTTCGGCCCGCGCGCTTGCTCGATAACTTCAGCGGCGACGGTGGCGCCGGCGACGGTCGGCGCGCCAAGCGATAGGTTGTCGCCACCCACGACCAGGACCTCGCCGAACTCGACGATCTCGCCGGGCTCGCCCTTCACCTTACCGACCTTGATCACATCCTCGGCGGCTACTCGGTATTGCTTGCCGCCTGTTTTAAAGACCGCGAACATCTGTCGTCCTCTTCCAAGCCTTGTTTCCAAGGCTCGTTTCAAAGTCTTATGCGAAGCCCGATGCTCGGGGCATTACCCGGACCGGATCCTTCCAGTCTATTCTGCTGCCAGTCTCTTCTGCTGCCAGTCTCTTCTGCTGACGGTCCGCGGCCTCGTGGCGCGACGGCGGCATGGAATGCGCAGACCGGCGCCGTTATGAACGGCTCCTAACTGGCTGTCAAGAAATGCAAACCAAGCGCTGCTCTGGCGGTGCCGGACGCTTGTGCCGCAGCAGCGCCGGGATGACGTCGGTGCGCCGGTCATGGTAAAGCGCAAGCCAACCATACAAAAATCCGGCCACGCCGGGCGACCGGGAG
>JBKPIZ010000148.1:0-10508 GCA_046730495.1 Pseudomonadota bacterium | reverse complement strand
GATCTGCATGTGGTGTGGCGCGGCAGTGCCCCGCCCGAGGATCCGGCGCGAGTTGCGGCCATGGCGACCGGCCACTAGCACGAAGCTGCAGCGAACGCCGTCGGCACAACGGACTTATTCCCCTTCGATTAGCCGATTTGGTGAAAAATTCTACTCTTTGCTGGCCAATAAATCGTACTATATAGAAAAGTGTTCTATCGCTATCGTTTTGCCCTCGCCCGTGGAGTTGCCCGATGACCTCTCCGCTCGACCAGAAAAAAATAAAAATCGCCGGTCCCGTCGTGGTCACCGCGAACCGCGTCGACGATGGTGCGGTGGTCTATCGCAGTCCCGACGGTGGCTGGACCACCGAGCTCGGCGGTGCGGCAATCGTGATCGATGCCGACAGCGCACGCGCGCTCGCCGAAGCGGCGGCGGGCGACGACCTGCACGCGATCGGCCCCTACATCGCGCCGGTGAAGCTTTTGCCCGGAGGTAACGTCCGGCCCGGAAACTTGCGCGAGCTGATCCGCCGCGGCGGGCCGACTATCGAATTGCCCGTGCCGCTCGAACCCTAAGCGGGTCCTCCATGTACATTTATGACGCCTTCGATCGCCGGCTCCTTGCCGAGCGGGTCGCGGACTTCCGCGATCAAGTGGCGCGGCGGCTCTCCGGCGAGCTGACCGAAGAAGAGTTCAAGCCGCTGCGGTTGATGAACGGCGTCTATCTGCAACTGCACGCCTATATGCTGCGCATCGCCATTCCTTATGGCACGCTGTCCACGCTGCAGCTGCGCAAGCTTGCCGAGATCGCGCGCAAATATGATCGCGGCTACGGCCATTTCACCACGCGGCAAAACATACAGTTTCATTGGATCAAGCTTGCCGAACTGCCGGACGCCATGGCGGAGCTCGCCGGCGTCGGCATGCATGGCATGCAGACCAGCGGTAACAATGTTCGCAACATCACCACCGATCAGTGGGCGGGCGTCGCCCCCGACGAAATCGAAGACCCGCGCATCTGGGCCGAGCTCATCCGCCAGCATGTGACGCTGCACCCGGAATTTTCCTTCATGCCGCGCAAATTCAAGATCGCGGTCGGCGCCTCGCACCATGACCGAGCCGCGCTGCGTATCCATGACATGGCGCTGCGGCTCTATCGCAATGCCGCCGGCGAGAGCGGATTCGAAGTGATGGTCGGCGGCGGTCTCGGCCGCACGCCCTATCTGGCGCAAACCATCAAGCCGTTCCTGCCGAAACGCGATGTGCTGTCTTACGTCGAGGCGGTGCTGCGCACCTACAATCAATTCGGCCGCCGCGACAACATCTGGAAAGCCCGCATCAAGATTTTGGTGCACGATCTCGGCGCCGAAGCCTTCGCCAAGGAGGTGGAGGCCGAATGGCAAAGCATTAAGGACGGTGCGCTCGTGCTCGAGCCGGCCATGGTGGCGGACATTGCCGGGCGATTCCGCTATCCGGACTATAAGGCGCTGAATGACAACCCGCCGGAGTTTCTCACGGCGCGGCGCAACGATCGCGTGTTCGATACCTGGCTGAACACGTGCGTGACCAACCACAAGGTGCCTGGCTACGCCATCGTCACGCTGTCGCTTAAACCCGAAGGCGGGACGCCAGGCGACTGCACCGCCGCGCAGATGGACAAGCTCGCCGATCTAGCCGACCGTTATTCGTTCGGCGAAGTCCGCGTCGGGCATGAGCAAAATCTGGCGCTGCCGCATGTGGCGCAGCGCGATTTGCCGGCGCTGTGGCGCGAACTCGACGCGATCGGCTTGGCGCGAACCAACGTCAATCTGGTCTCGGACATTATTTCCTGTCCTGGACTCGACTATTGCAGCCTCGCCAATGCGCGCTCGATTCCGATTGCGCAGGAAATTACCCGGCGCTTCCATGACCTCGACCGGCAGCGCAATCTCGGCCGTCTGCACATCAATATTTCAGGCTGCATCAATGCCTGCGGCCACCATCACGTCGGCCATATTGGCATACTCGGCGTGGAGAAAAACGGCGAAGAATTCTATCAGATCACGCTCGGCGGCAAGGCTGACGAAAATGCGACGCTCGGCACGCTGATTGGTCCGGCGGTGCCTTACGCGCAGGTCGCCGATGTGGTGGAAGACATTGCCGCGGCCTATCTCGACCTGCGCCAAAAGCCCGACGAGTTGTTCATCGACACCATCAAGCGTATCGGCGTCGAGCCGTTTCGGGAGCGCGTCTATGCCGCTCGTTGAGAACCGGCAAATCGTCCAGGATCGCTATCATTACGTCGGCGATGAAGAACCCATTCCCGGGCGCGTTCCGGTGATTGTGCCGGCGCAGCGGTTTCTCGCCAATACTGATGTGCTGATCCGCCGCGACGGCTCGCTTGGCGTGCTTTGGCCGAACGACCGCCGCATCGCCGAATTGGCGCCGTGGCTTGGCCACCTGGCGCTGGTGGCGCTGCAATTTCCGAAATTCCGCGACGGCCGCGCCTATAGCCAGGCGCGGCTTCTGCGCGAGACCTATGGCTTCCGCGGCACGCTGCGCGCCACCGGCGACGTGTTGCGCGATCAGTTCCACTTTCTCATCCGCGCCGGCTTCGACTCATTCGAGGTGAAGAAGCCGGCCGATGCCAGCGCGTTTGCGCAAGCCGCCAGCCGCTACAGCGTGGTCTATCAGCCGAGCGCGGACGGCCGGGTGTCGGCACTGCGCCGGCGGGTACAGCGCTGCGCTTCATCAAATAAGACCGAAACGCCTTAGCTTGGCCGTCTCGGGCTCGGCGAGTCTAGCTTTGAAAGATCAGGCACGTGGTCGTGCCGTGGGCGAGCAAGCGTCCTTGTTGGTCGGTGATGCGTCCTTCGGCGGTGCCGACACGACGACCGCAGTTCAGGACAACGCCCTCCGCCTTAATCGGGCCCGTTTCAGGTGTGATCGGCCGCAGCAGCGAAATCTTGAACTCGAGCGTCGTTGAGGCGACGCCTTTCTCCAGCATGGAGTGAATGGCGAGACCCATGCAGCTGTCGAGCATCGTTGCCGCGAGCCCGCCATGCACGGTGCCGGCCGGATTGAGGTGGCGGTGATCGGGAAATGCGGTGACGACGACACGCCCGCTCGCCGCCTCGCTCACGTCATAGCCCAAGGTTTCGGCCATGGTATTCAAGGGCAGTGTCCCATCGGCTAATCCTTGAACGAATTCCAGGCCGCTCATTTGCTTTTGCCGTTCTGCATCAACGGTTCCATACACTTTGCTGGTGGCGCGGCATGACATTGGCCTGATCTCCCCGCTAGACCGCAGATAAATGACACATGGTCGAGTGTACCACCCGATTTCCAAAGGCTTTGAACGTGTTTCCACTTTCCGTTAGCTCGCTTAGAGTTGCCCCCGGGGAGCGCTTAGCGAGGTCCTTATGACTCCTGTTGTTGCGGTAATCGCGCCCGGCGCCATGGGTGGCGCCGTCGGTAAAAGGCTGGTCGATAACGGCGTCACGGTTCTCACTTCGCTCGACGGGCGCAGCGAGGAGACGCGTGCCCGCGCTTTAGCCGCCGGTATGTCGCCGGCCAAAGACGATGACATCGCCCGCGCCGATTTCATTCTGTCCATTTTGCCGCCGGGCGATGCACTGTCGTTGGCGCAGCGCTTTGTCCCGGCGCTGACCGCAAGCAACGCCAAGCCGGTCTATGTCGACTGCAACGCCATCAATCCGAAGACGGTCGATCGCGTCGCCGCCGTCATAGCTCCGACTGGGTCGCCGTTCGTCGATGCCGGAATCATCGGTCAGCCGCCCAAACCGGGCGATGCCGGCCCGCGCATCTATGCTTCCGGCGCCGCAGCGCCGCGCGTCGCGAGCTTGCGCGACTACGGCCTCGACATCCGCGTCCTTGATGGCGCGCTCAGCGCGGCCTCGGCGTTAAAGATGTCTTATGCCGGGATAACCAAAGGCACGCAGGCGATCGGCGCCGCGATGATGCTGGCGGCGACGCGCGCGGGTTCCGCCGATGCGCTGATGATGGAGCTGCAACTCAGCCAGAAGGAGATGCTGGGCTGGCTCAAGCGTCAGCTCACCATGATGCCGCCCAAAGCCTATCGCTGGGTCGCCGAAATGCAGGAGATCGCAGGCTTCGTCGGCGACGATCCGGCGGCGCGGGACCTTTATGAGGGCGCGGCGGAGTTCTACGAGCGCTTTGCCGAGGATTTCGCTGATGGGGGCAAGGAGGCCAAGGCGCTCGCGGGATTTTTGGGGAAGGCGAATTCTTGAGAGCGGGTATCGCATTTTTGCCGCTCATTCCCGCGCAAACGGGAATCTAGTGTTCACACGCTGGGTCCCCGCCTTCGCGGGGACGAGCGTCAGAATTTGCGTCACCGATTGAGCCACCGGCGTGCGAAGCCCAATATGCCCTGCGGCAGGAAGATGATCATGGCGATGAAGATCAGCCCGAGCGGGATGAGATAGGGGAATTGCTCACCGAAGAATCGCGACAGCAATTCCCGCATCAAATGAAAGAATCCGGCGCCGACGATCGGGCCAACCAGCGTGCCGATACCACCCATGACATTGTAGATGACCGTTTCGCCCGAGGTGAGAAAATAAACGAAGTCCGGCGCAGCGAATTCGTTCTGGATGGCGTAAAGCACGCCGGCCAATCCGGCGAACAATCCGGACAGCATGACCGCCACCATCTTGAAATTCTCGACGCGATAGCCGATGGCGCGCGTGCGCGGCTCATTCTCGCGAATCGACTGCAGCACCATGCCGAACGGCGATTGCGTCACCCGGCGCAGGATCAAATACGAGCCGGCGACCACCGCGAGCACAAACCAGTGCATGGTGGTCGAGGTGAAGCGCGCGTCGTAGAGGAACGGGATCTGCAAATGCGGCCGGGTGAAGATCAGACCGTTTTCGCCGCCAGTCACCGCCGTCCAGGTGAAGATGATGACGTAGAAGATCTGGCTGAAGATCAGCGTCGTGATGGCAAAATAGATGTCGCGAAGCCGGGTGGAGAAGTAGGCGACGAACAAGGCGGCGCCAGCGGCGCCGGCGAGCCCGAACAGGATCGCCAGCCACATATTTGGCGGGCTGACGATCAACAGCGCGCCAGCAGCGCCATACATGCCGAGCCCGAAAAAGGCTGAATGGCCGAACGAGACCATGCCGGTGTAGCCGATCAACAGATCGGACGACATCGCCAACAGTCCCCAGATCAGAATTTCGGTGATCAGGCGGCGCCAGAATTCGGGCAGCACCAGGGGTGCCGCGATCAGCGCCGCCATCACCAGGCAAAAACCAATCCAGAACACAACGGTGTGGCTTAGCAGCGTCCTGTCGCGCGGCAATGCTCCGAGTGAACCTGCTTTGTCGAGCGGCGCGGTACTCATCGCGGTGTCGCCACAAACAAGCCGGTCGGCCGGAACAACAAGGTGAGGATGAGAATGACAAAGGACACGATCACGGCGTGTGACGGATCGACCCAGATCGCAGCGTAAGCCTCGACCAGACTGATGAAGATCGCCGCGGCGATTGAGCCGCCGAAATTGCCCATTCCGCCCACCACCACAACGATGAAGGCCTTGAGCACCCAGTCCAGTCCCATGGTGTGGTTGACGCCGACCATCGGCGCGAACAGCACGCCACTAGCCGCCGCCATCGCCGCGCCGATGGCAAATACGCCGGTATAGACGAGCGGCACCGGAATCCCCATGGCCTGCGCCATGACGCGATCCTGCGCGGTGGCTCTGATCCAGACGCCGAATTTACCGCGTTTGAGATAAACCCAGAAACCACCGATGATCGCCGCGGACAGCACTGCGATGAGAAGGCGGTACCAGGGATATTGCAGATAAAATAGCGGGAACTGACCGGTTATCGGCTCGCCGATCTTGCGCGCCACCGGCCCGAACGCCCATAGCGCGTAATTCTGCAAAACGAGCGAAATGCCGAAGGTGGCGAGAATGGTATTGAGGGGATCGCGCCCGATCAGCGGCCGCAAGGCGACAATCTGCATGGCGGCGCCAAGCAAAGCGACGATCAGCGAAGCTCCGATCAGCGCCAGCCAGAAATTACCCGTCGTCGTGATGATGATGACTCCGACATAGGCGCCGAGCATGAACAATTCGCCATGCGCGAAATTGACCACATCCATGATGCCAAAAATCAAGGTCAGGCCGGAGGCAATTAGTGCCAGGATCATGCCGGTGACGATGCCGTTCACCGTCTGGATGACAATCAGATCCAGCGGAATCGCTTGGAAGAACTGGCCAATCGCGTCCACGCTTACACCCCCAGATACTGCTTGATGACCGCGTGGTTTGCATCGATCTCCGACGCGTCGCAGTGATGGCGCACCACTCCCTTTTCCATGATGTAGACGCGCCGGCTGGTGGCGAGCGTCAGCGGCACGTTCTGCTCGACCAATAGGATGGCCACACCCTCGTTCTTCAACGCCACGATGATCTGCTCTATCTGTGAAACCATCCGCGGCATCAGTCCCTCGGTCGGTTCGTCAAGCAGAATGATTTTCGGTTCGAGCATCATCGCACGCGCGATTGCCAGCATCTGCTGTTCACCGCCCGACAAAGTGCCGCCGGCCTGCGAGCGCCGCTCGGCCAGCACTGGGAAATAGGCGAACACCTTTTCAAGGAGCGTAGTGCGCTTTTCTTCGGTGACGCCATTGCGGTCCAAGCCGGTGCGCAAGTTTTCCATGACCGTCAGCAGCCGGAAGATGCGCCGGTCTTCCGGCACGTAACCAATGCCGAGCCGGGCAATTTTATGTGGCGGCAGTCCAGTGATGCGAATGTCGTTCAATTGCACGACGCCACGGCTCGGACGAACCAGTCCCATGATGGTCTTGAGCGTGGTGCTTTTGCCCACGCCGTTGCGGCCAAGGAGCCCGACCACCTCGCCGGGCCCGACGGTCAGCGACACGCCATGAAGAATGTGGCTCTTGCCGTAATAAGTGTGCACGTCCTCGACACGAACGAGCGACGCGGCGCTTTCAGCCGAAGTGCTTCGAGCCGAGGTGCTTTGAGCTATGGCGCTCATGTCTTGAGATAGACCTCCAGTACTCTCGGATTATTCTGAATTTCCTCCGGCGTGCCCTCGGCGAGGATGGCGCCGTAATGAAGCACGGTGATTCGTTGGGCGAGCTCCATGACCACCTGCATGTCGTGTTCGACAATCAGGATGGTTAGGTTCTTGGCAATGCGGCGGACGAGCTGTTTGGTTTCTTCGGTTTCAGCCTGACTCATGCCCGCGGTCGGCTCATCGAGGCAAAGGAGCTGTGGCTCGGTTGCTAGCGCAATACCGATTTCAAGATTGCGCTGCTCGCCGTGCGACAAGTTCGAAGCATATTCGCGCGCTTTGCCGAGCAGGCCCACGGCTGTGAGCGCCGCTTCCGCCTTTTGATTGATGTCGGCGAGGCCATTGTGGTGCGCGATCATATTCCACGAGTGCCGGCGCGACTGCGCAGCGATGCGCGCGTTCTCGAACACGGTGGCATTGGGCAGGATATTGGTGATCTGATAAGAGCGCGCGATGCCCTTTTGCGAGATTGCGTTCGACGGCAGTCCGGTGATCTCCGCACCGTCGAAGACGATGCGGCCACTGGTCGGTCGCAAGACGCCGGTAAGGCAATTAAAGAACGTGCTTTTACCGGCGCCGTTCGGCCCGATAATGGCCCGAACCTCTCCGCGGCCAGCCTCGAAATTGACTTGTGACAACGCGGTCAAGCCGCCGAATTGGACGGACAATAGTTCGGTTTTAAGGATAGGCTCCGACGCTGCTCCCCGGCCGTTTGCCGGGGAGCCTCGGTCGATCGACCGATCCGCGCGCACTTAGGCGGAGAAGTTGCAGGCCGGTGGAAACAGGGTTTTGTCCTTGTCCACCGTCTCAAGCAGTTTGAACTTACCGCCTTCGACGACATACAAGAACTCGCGCAGGAATGCCTGATGGTCGGCCTTGCGCAGCGTCTTGTCGCCCTGCGGAAAGTCGTCGCCTTCCTTCATTTCGAGGCCCTCGAGCGCCTCGATCAACTTATTGGTGTCGTCGCGGCCGTCAAATTTCGAAGCGACCATCGCCACCTTCAAAGCATTCATCGCCTCGTAGTTCGATTGCACGTAGCGATCGGGCAGTGGTCCTGACGGATCGACTTTGGCGAGCCGCGCCTTGGCCTCGTCGAAGAACCGGTGATGGTAAGGTGTGTCGAGCGGTCCCTCGAACACCGGGATATAACGATTGATGGCGACGAAGCCGTCGATCTTGTTGCCGAGTGCGGGCAGATTGGTCGATTCGCAAATAGCGCCGTCACCCGCCCATTTATATTTTTTGGTCAGACCGAGATCGTAGGCTTGATTACCGACGGTCACGCCGTCCTTGCCGAAGAAGATGCCAAACAGTCCGTCGAAATCGCCGGAGATCTTCGACAAGAACGGGGTCATGTCGGCAGTACCGAGCGGGATACCGGTGGTGCCGACCACTTCGCCGCCGTTCTTCCGGATCTCGGCAGCATAGGCGTCGCGGGTCGATTGGCCCCACGAATAATCGGCGTAGGCGAGATGCCACTTCTTGCCCATTTTGGCGAGCATCGGCCCGAACGCGACGGCTTGTGCCGGCGCGTAATCGTGGACGCGGAAACTGACGCGGTTGCACTTGCTGGTGGTTAGCGTGGTGTCGAGGCAGACGCTGATCATGTTGACGAGCTTGGCCTCTTCCCAAACCGGCATGCAAGCAAGACAGATGTTGGACAGGAAGCCGCCGACGTGGACGTCGATATTGCTTTCCTGCACCATCTTGGTGGTCTTTTGCCGCGCCACCGCCGGCGAACTTTCATCGTCGACAATGATCAATTCGACTGGGCGGCCGTTGATGCCGCCAGAATTATTGATACGGTCGACTGCCATCTGCAATCCGACCACAGCCGTCTTGCCGCCGGCGGCGCCGGCGCCGGACAATGGCTGTTCAGAACCTATCCTGTAGGGCTTGGCAGCGCCGAAGGCAGCGCGCCACGGCTCCGGCATCAGCATCACGGCGCCAATCGCGCCGCCGCCCCAGCCGACGAGCCGCCGGCGCGTGAGCTTGCCCCGATACCAGAAATCTTCAGCCCACTTCTCTTCTTTCCACTTCTCCGTCATTGGCTTTCCTTCCTAGCTGTTCCGCCGTTCTGGAATAATCCGCCTTCTGGAATAATCCGGGCTGATCCCTTAACGGGCTTTTTGGCGGATGATTTATGCCGTAAGCAAACGCGATCTTGGCCGCAGTTTCAACCGGATTCGGTTGCCGCCGCGTCCGTCGGTAATCGCGCAATGCGTGTAACATCGTCGCGGCGGCGGTGCTTTTTTGGGGATTTCCTGATGCTAAAGTGGGCAAAAATGCAGTGACGGTAAACATGCAGGAACAGACATTGACGACGGCGGGCGGCCGAAAGCCCGAAGCGCTATCGACCGGGCGCGCGGCGCGGCTCGCGATTCGGCGCAATGCGCATGCGGGTCCGACCTCGGGTCTGGCGCCCGGCTTTGTTCAGGCCAATCTAGCCATCCTGCCGCAAGCGCTGGCTCAGGAGTTCCTGCAATTTTGTCAGCGCAATCCCAAGCCGTGCCCGGTGATCGGCATGTCGGCTCCGGGCGATCCGCGCGTCCCGGCGCTCGGCGAGGATCTCGACATCCGCACCGATCTGCCGCGCTATCGCGTCTGGCGCGATGGCACTTTGGTCGACGAGCCGACCGATGTCGTTAAATGGTGGCGCGATGACCTCGTCACCTTCGCGATTGGCTGCTCGTTCTCTTTTGAGGAGGCTTTGCTCGAGGCCGGCATCGAATTGCGCCACATGACCTGCGATTGCACGGTGCCGATGTATCGCACTTCGGTCGAAACCGCCGCCGCCGGGCCGTTTCACGGCCCACTTGTGGTTTCGATGCGGCCCATGAAGCCCGCCGACGCCATCCGCGCCATTCAGATCACGACGCGTTTTCCTTCGGTGCATGGCGCGCCGGTCCATATCGGCAAGCCGGAATTGATCGGGATCAAGGACCTTGGCCGCCCGGATTGGGGCGATGCCGTGCCGGTCCACGAGGATGAAATTCCGGTGTTCTGGGCCTGCGGAGTGACACCGCAATCAGTGATCATGGCGGTGCGGCCGGATTTCTGTATCACGCACTATCCCGGGGCCATGCTGGTGACCGACCGGCGCAATAGCGAATTTGCCATTATGTGAAAGGCGAACTGCACGCGCGGAGGCGCAAGCTCAGTGATAGCTTGCGCCCCTGTTGTGATCGTGTGTTTTACTGCGTACAGGCACTCACAAAAGCGTGGCACCATTGCCCCTTCTGGCACACATTTTTTGCCGGACCGCAGGCGCATTTTGCGTGAGCAATTCCGGCGGCGTGTAGTGCTGCTGAAAATCGATGAGCATGGGTGGCAACTGAGCACGCCGGCATCAATGCCGCTTGCGTCCATCATGCTCACATGGGCGGCAAGATCGGCGAGCAGCGGGTTGAGCAGATAATGCGGATTGCCGTCGCGATCGAGATCGACGGTGACTTTG
>JBKPIZ010000147.1:0-8064 GCA_046730495.1 Pseudomonadota bacterium | reverse complement strand
GATGTGGGTTAATACCGGCTATCCGATTAGCCCTGACAAGTTCGCATTGGCCGTGGGAGCGCCGGGGAACACGTTCGGCGATCATGGCATGCGCTGGGACAATTCGGGCAAGAACGGGCATTACGCGCCGATCCGGTGGTCCAACCAGTAAAAACCTCGCAGCCGAGATGAGCCAGCATGCCGCTGCAGGTGATAAGCGGTTGAAGTGACGATGGCCACTTGTAGTTGTTGTTTCCACAGCCTGGAGGAAGCAGCTCAAATGGCCGAAAGACCCGTTATCATGGTCGTCGATGATGGGCCAGATGCGTTGGCCGCTATACGCTACTTTTACTCATTAAAAAGGGGCCTGACCGGAGACCATGGCCATTTCACCAAGCGTGATCGCGTTTACCATCATCCTCGTCCTCTACATCACGGTTGGTGTCCTTGCCGCGATCGGGACGGCCTATGTTTCAAAGGCCCTGCTGCCGCCGAAGTTCGAACAAGTCTTCTACGCGGTGTACCTGGCCATGATCGCCGGCTTTTATCTTGCGTTCACCGTGTATTTCGGAAGTGAGCAGGCCTGGCGGGTTGAATCGACTGCAGTCCTCTGCTTTGCCCTGATTGCACTGGCAGGAATACGGCTGCCGTACGCCCTCATCGCCGGGTACCTCTTGCACGGATTGTGGGATGTGACTCATGAGCTTCATGCGCACGCAGGACTTTCGGTCTTCGGGCCTGGACAGACGACTGCGATTCCGCTCGCCTATGGTGCCTTCTGCGCCGCGTATGACTCCTGCATGGCAGGATACTTCTTCATCCGGCGCGCTCACTGGAATGCCGCCTGGACTGGAGCCTACATTAGCACGGAACGCGCTAAGGTAACGTTTCCGCCAGAGACGCACGCAGGGAGAATGCCATGACTTGGAGACCCGATCCGAGCTTTTATCCGTCGCCGCGCATGGCCATGAAGGCGCCGGCTGAAAAATTCGCCTATGTGGCTGCATTCGATCCGACCCGGCAAAAGCCGGACGCGATCGCGGTCGTCGACGTCGATCCCGGCTCCAAAACCTATGCGAACATCCTTGGCAACGTGGAAATGCCCAGCCTGGGCGACGAGCTGCATCATTTCGGCTGGAACGCCTGCTCCTCGTGCCTGTGCCCGAACGCGCCGCATCCGCATGTGGAGCGGCGCTATCTAGTGGCGCTTAAAAGCCCATGTAAGGCGCATCCGCCAGAATCGCGCCGGTAGCGACGACATAGGGCTTCACCGTCAGGCCGTTGATGTCGCCGGGCGATAGTGCAAAAGCGCGGACCGGCGCGGATTTCGAGCAACCCGATGTCGAACTGGTGCAGCGAAAATTGCTGCGCGTCATAGGCGAGGACCGAGGCTTCGAAAGTCTCGCCGGTCTGGGTTTGAAAATCGTGGACGTAGTTGAGGCCGACAGTGCCGAACCAGTTCCAGTCCGGCCGGGCAAGAAAGGCGCTGTTGATCGTTCCGCCGGAAGCGAGCACGGTCTGCGATCCGGCGCCAAGGCTGGCATTGCTCTGATAGCGCAGGCCGGTTTGCGCGAAGCCGGAGAATTGATCGGGCTGCAGCTTTTTGTCGGCGAGCGCGAGCAGGTCCTCGATCTTCTGGCGCAGCTCGGGCGTGACGTCGGGCGGTTTGCAAATAGCCGCGCGCCTGCGCGTAGGAGTCGAGCTGATAATAAAGCGCGCCGAGCTGGTAGCGCGTGGCGCCAAGCTTAGGATTATAAAAGCGGAGCTGCTCGTAGGTGCTGATCGCCGATTCAATATCGCCGTGCGCGGCGGCCGATACCGCGTACGCAATCGTATTGTCGAGATTGCCCGGACGTGCGAGCACGCCACCAAACAGCGGGTCGATGTTGTTGAGGAAATCCGAACCGCTCTGGGCAGAAGTCGTGGCTGTGAACGCAACGACGAGCGCCGCCGCGCCGGCGACCTCCGCAATCAAGCGTAAGGGTGCACGCCTTGTGCCGGTTGCCACCTGAATGTCGGCCCCCCAAGCCCCCGCCGCAGACGATCTCCAAAGGCGAGACGCTGCCGTCGCCCCGAAGCAGCGCATATACCATGTGAAAGGTGTCAAAAGGAGACCAAAGCCGTTGACGGCGGTCAACCGAGAGTTTCTGGTTTCGCGTAAGAAAAGTCGAATTTATTTGCACTGTGGCGAGGCGATCACGCCCCCGGCGGAGGTTCTTAAGTCGTGGAATGCGGGACGGTTTTGCGACTCGACATGATTCGCAACATTATTGCTTGCCCGAGGCGGCGGGCCGGAGGCGTTGGTGACGTCGACCATTAGCGTGGCAGCCTATATTGACGCCCTGGTCGTGCTCGGCACGGCCGGGATCCTGCTGCCAATTTTGAGCCGGCTGGGTTTCAGCCCGGTGCTCGGCTATCTCGCTGCCGGCGCACTGTTGGGGCCGTTCGGGCTCGGTTCGCTAATCCAGTCTTTTCCGCTGCTGTCCTGGTTCACGATCGGTGACGCCAACGACGTCGCCGGCATCGCCGAGCTCGGTGTCGTCTTTCTTTTATTCCTGATCGGCCTTGAACTGTCGCTGCATCGGCTCACGACGATGCGGCGCCTGGTGTTCGGCCTTGGCGGGTTACAAGTTTTGGTCACAACCGTGTTGCTTGCCGGTGCCGCAATCTATTTCGGTAAAAGCCCCTCGGAAGCGGTCATTCTTGGCGCCAGCCTATCGCTGTCCTCGACAGCCATTGTGCTCGAAATATTGTCGAAGCAGGAGCGCTTGAAGACAAGCGTTGGGCGCGCCAGCTTTGCCGTCCTGCTGGCGCAGGACATCGCTGTCATACCGATCCTGATATTCATCGCACTGCTTGTCGCGGGGCCGCAGGGTTCGGTGCTCGGCAGCGTCGGCAGGGCCGTCGCGCAGGCCGCAATCGCGCTGTCGGTGATCATCTTGTTCGGGCGCTTTCTGCTCCGGCCATTGTTCCGGCTGGTGGCCTCAACGCGCTCGCGCGACCTTTTCATCGCCGCCGTGCTGTTCGTCATCATCGCAGCCGGCGTGATCACCAATCAGGCTGGCATGTCGATGGCGCTCGGCGCTTTTGTCGCCGGTCTTCTGCTCGCCGAGACCGAATACCGCCGTGCCATAGAGGCGACCATCGATCCATTTAAGAGTCTGTTGCTGGGAATTTTTTTCTTCACTGTCGGCATGAAGATCGATGTGCGTGTGCTGCTGCGCGAACCGCTGTTGCTGGCGGGCGGCGTGATCGGCCTGATCGCGCTCAAGTCGATCGTGATCGTCGTGCTCGCAAAGCTGTTCCGTTTGTCGTGGGCGGTGGCGGTCGAAATGGGACTGTTGCTTGGCGCCGGCGGCGAGTTCGCCTTCGTCAGTCTCGGCATGGCCGCCGAACTGCACCTGATCGATCCCGACACGGCGACCTTTACGCTCACGGTGACCTCGGCGACCATGGCGCTCATTCCGCTGGTGTCCCATCTTGCGCGCCGATTCGCATCGCGCCTGCGCGCCGCCGGCGCCACGCCGTCCGAGCTCTTGATGCGGCCGACCGGGCGGCAGCGACACGCCATTGTTGTCGGCTATGGCCGGGTCGGCAAAGTGGTATGTGCGCTGCTGAAAGAGCATGGCATTCCCTACATTGCTGCCGATTTCGACGCCTCGACCGTGACGCGCGACCGCCGCGACGGCCACGATGTCTTTTACGGTGACGCCGCCGATCCGAAGTTTCTCGAGATTTGCGGCCTGGCCGATGCCGCCGGAGTCATCATCACCATCCATACGCACCAGCTGATCGACGACATTGTCGAGCATGTGCGCGCCATGCGGCCGGATGTGCTGATCGTCTCTCGCGCGCGCGACGCCGATCATGCGCGGCATCTCTACCGCCTCGGCGCCACCGATGCCGTGCCCGAAGCGATCGAAGCGAGTTTGCAATTATCGGAAGCCGCGCTCGTCGGCCTTGGCCTGGCGACGGGGCCGGTGATTGCCTCGATTCATGAGAAGCGCGACGAGATCCGTCGTGGATTGCAGCAGGCGGCCCGCGCCGCCGGTTTGCAAGAGATCCGCTCGGTGCGGGCCAAGACCCGCACTATTTTCAGAAAATAGGCGGTTCAGCCGCCGCTGCCGCGCTCTTCTCGGGCGCGGTGCTCTTAGCTGGTGTGGTGTCGTTTTTGGCCGGCGCGGTTGGCGCGGCGCCGCTCTTTGCCGGTGTGGCGCCCTTGGCCGGTGACGCCGTCTTGGCGGGAGAAATGGTCTTTGCGTTCTTGGCCGGCGTGGCGTTCTTTGGCGAAAGTGCCTCCTTGGGCGCGCTGTCTTTGGTCACGCTGTCATTAAGCGTGCCGTCTTTGGTCGCGTTCTCTTTGGACCCGCTGTCTTGCGGCGCGATCTCCTTCGGTGCGGATTGTTTCGCCCCCGCGACAGCCGGAGCAGTGCCCGGACGGCACGCCTGCCCGTGCGCCGCCTGCAAAATCTCTTTGAGCGCCATTGCCTGCAACCGTGGCGACTTGTCGATCGTGACATGGTCGATGGTGGTATCGCTGGAAACATCGACATTCGACAACTTGCCATGGAAGCCGGCGCCCGCCTGCATGTAAGCGTATTTGCGCTGCGTCAGGTTGACTACGCAGCTCACATTGGCCGGCGCTGCGTAAGAAGCGGTGCCGTCGAACGGCACGACCAGCGCGACCGGAACGCCCTGCGCGTTCAATTGCAGCGCCATCAGCATGACCGCGTCGGCGCCGAGCGAATGCCCGACCAGAATGTAGGGGCCGTGATCGCCGGCGCGATATTTCTGTACGATGGTGCCGACGACGGTCTCCTCGACCGAGTGATTGTAGACGCCCGCATCGACGCCATTGCGCGCGATCTGCGCCGCGAGCTGATCCATCCCCAAGGAAAAAACATTGAGAAGGCCGCGCATCAAATAGACATGCGGGTGCGAGGCGTCATCATGGGCCGAGCCATGCGTAGAGGCCGCGTGGGAAGTGACGGGATGTCGAGCAGGTTTTGCGGTTTGTGCCGCCGCGCCCGGGACGATGCCCAGCGCCGCGGCTAGAGAAGCGCCCGCCGCTAAGCGGCGCAGCGCTCGCGCATGCCGTTGCAGGAGAGCACCGCGCCTAAGTCCGCCGCTTTTCAACGAAGCCCACATCGCTTTCCCCACGCGATCCGCGCACCGATCCGGCGAGAACTATGGTCAAATACGGTAAATACTTCCTTGTGACAGGAGCTTGCGGGTCAACTGGCCGCCGCCTTGCGGTTGGCCAATTGCAGGACGATCGGCCGGGTCGCCGCCTGCAGCGGCGTCCGGCGAATGTCGGAAAGGGTATGCAGGAAGTCGGAAAACCAGTTCTGCACCGATGACGCCTTGAGCTTGCGCACCATCGCCTGCCAGCGTTCGCGCCGCTCTTCGACCCTCATATGCAGCGCCAGCGCCAACTGCCGCGCCATACCATCGATGTCATGTGGATTGATCAGGACCGCCGCATCAAGTTCTTTCGCCGCGCCGGCGAAGGATGACAGCACCAGCACACCCGGATCGAGCGGGTTTTGCGCGGCGACATATTCTTTGGCCACCAGATTCATGCCGTCATGCAACGGCGTGACCAAGCCGACGCTCGCCACCCGATAGAAGCCGGCCAGCGTCAGTTGTGAAAATCCTTTGTTGAGATAGCGGATGGGCATCCAGTCCACTTCGCCGTGGCGGCCGTTTACTTCCCCGACCAGGGCGGCGAGCTCAGCCTTGAGTTCGCGATAGGCTTTGATATTGCCGCGGGAGGGAACGGCGACCTGCAGCAACGAGACCGCGCGCTTGAGATTGGGCTCGAGCTCGAGCATGCGATCGAACGCGCGCATTCGGTTGGCGAGCCCCTTCGAATAATCCAGGCGATCAACGCCTAGGACGAGCTTGGCGCCGCGCAAGCTTTCTCGCAAACGCATGACCTCGGCACGGCCCATCGCCTTGGTGGCGCGGGCGGCAAAGTCGTCGACGTCAATGCCAATCGGGAAAGTCGCCAATTGCGTCAGACCCCACTCGGAAGCAACAGTGCCGTCCACCACATTGAAGCCGAGCTCGGCCTGCAGGTAGTCCTCGAAATTTTGCCGATCCTCCACGGTTTGAAAGCCGATGAGGTCGTAAGCGAGCATCGCACGCGCGATCTCGCCATGGTGCGGCACAGCCGTCATAGTGCGGCGATCCGCCCATGGCGTGTGCAGGAAGAATCCGAGCGGACGCTCTATGCCGAGCCGGCGCAGCTCCGCGCCAAGAATGAGGAAGTGATAATCCTGGATCCAAAAAATCGCCTCAGGTGTGTTGAAGCGTAAGAGCGCGCGCGCCATGAAGGCGTTGACCTCGCGATACGAGGTATAATCGTCGGTGCTGACATGAATGAGATCGGCGCGCGAGTGCAGTGCCGGCCACAACGCTGAATTGGCGAATCCCTCGTAGTACCCGCGATAATGTTTGGCCGGGATATCGACGGTCGCCAGCGCGCCGGTGCCCAGTGACTCAATGCGCGCGAACGACCCGCGCGAACCATCGCCGCTCTGGCCGCTGGAGCCGACCCAGATTGCTCCGGAATCGCGGACCATCGGCAGCAGTGCTGCAGCCAAACCGCCGGCCAATGGCTCATCAGGTTTTGCCCGCGCAACGCGGTTCGACACCACCACAACGTTCACGGGACACCTCCAGGTGGTCCTTTAACCCGGATGGCGGGGATTTGTTCCGAATTTGTGATGCGGCGCACCCAAGGCCCGGAAATTGCCGGATTTGCTATGGGAATTTCGGCAGGCGGACATTGCGGCGGGTGCGGCGCAATTGCGGCGCAATAAACCGGGATTCTGAAAAAGCCTGTCCTCGGACTTGATGGGAGCATGCATGCAAGCAACTAAAGCGAAAGTACCAATAAACCCGTAATCATTTCGCTCTAGCGCGACGCTTCGGCATAAGCGGTCGTTGACAGCAAACTAACTTCGGCGTGTCGCGAATCGAGGCGTGTGTGCTGCACCACGATCGGTACATCGGATTCGAAAAGTGACGAGTAGGGCGTGTCGCGCGGAATCGGCTCGGGCCGTTCAAGATCGTTGAAACGTAAATGTAGCGTGCGCCGTGGTTGAACGGTGACGAGATACGGCCCTACCGGCTCGCGATCGGCGAAGAATACGGTGATGCTGACATGAGCCGGATTATCGCCGGCATTGAGAATGCAGGCGGTCTCGTGCGAGACCAGCGCCGGATCCGAGAACGAGCTCTGCGCGGGAATGTAACCTTCCGCTATGGCCCAACGCGTCTGTCCCAGCGCCGTCATTTTCGCCGCCCGTGTTTGCTGCCGGATTTGGGCTAACGGCGTAGACGGCGCTGCAGTTCCGCAGCCGGAACTTAGTTCCGCAATAAACGTTTCATCGCGGGGCGCGCGGGCACGACTGCGCGCAGCAACAGCGCGGTTTGCGCAAAATTTTGCGGGATTGAAGGATGCGCGCCCTTACCGTTGCGCCAGGTATTGCCAATTCAGCCGGCATCGAAGATGTCCCGGAGCCGCCGCCATCGGACGGCGCGGTGTTGGTGCGCAGCTTGGCGCTGGGCGTTTGCGGGACCGATCGTGAAATCGTTGCCGGCTTGTATGGCTGGGCGCCGCCTGGCCGCAAGCGGCTCGTCGTCGGTCATGAATCGCTGGGCACGGTGGAAGACGCTCCGGTCAGCTCCGGCTTCAAGCATGGCGATCTTGTCGTCGGCATCGTGCGCCGCCCCGATCCCGTCCCGTGCCCGTCCTGCGCCGCGGGCGAATGGGACATGTGCCGCAATGGCCGCTACACTGAACGCGGCATCAAGGAACGCGACGGCTATGGGTCGGAATTTTTCCGGATCGAGCCGGAATTCCTGGTCAAGCTCGATCCGTCTCTGGGACTCAACGGCGTCCTGGTCGAGCCGACCAGCATCGTCGCCAAGGCCTGGGATCATACCGAACGGATCGGTCGCCGCTCGCGCGTCTGGGCGCCGAAGACTTTGCTGGTCACCGGCGCCGGGCCAATTGGTCTCCTCGCCGCAATGATCGGAACCCAGCGCGGGCTCGACGTGCATATCCTCGACCAT
>JBKPIZ010000146.1:0-5149 GCA_046730495.1 Pseudomonadota bacterium | reverse complement strand
GCCTAGAGCCTCGCAGCATGTTTCACCCTCCCGGCTCTCCGGCAGCGCTGCGCGCGTCGCTCATGCCCCAACACCTGTCGAGAGCGCGCCGCGCGTCACAGATTTCCGACCCACTCACACCCACCCTTGGTACGGGAACTGACGGTGATAAGCTCTGAAGAGCTGACCGAAGTCGAGTCGGCCACCTTGCGCTTTGTGATCGATCGTCAGGGGCAGACAGGTGCCGCCGGTCGGCCGGCGCACGGGCGGTGCGCAGCAAGGGGAGGGATGAGGTGACTACCACACGTTCGCTGTCCGAAATTCTTCCGAAAGAGATGACCGAGCTGCGGGTGCGGCCGCTGTTCATTATGCTGCTCGACGTGCAGCCGGCTATCAACGTCGGCAACACGCCGGGTGTCGATCGGCGCGTCGGCGTCATCACCGGCGGCCGCTTTGAGGGCGAGCGCCTGCGCGGCACGCTTTTGCCCGGCGGTAGCGATTGGCAGGCAATCCGACCGGGCGACGGCGCGTGGATGCTTGACGTGCGGATCGTGCTCAAAACCGACGATGGCCACGTTATCGGCATGCCCTACCGCGGCATCCGGCACGGCCCCAAGGAGGTGCTTGACCGCATTGCCCGCGGCGAGTTGGTCAAGGCGACCGATTACTATCTGCGCATCACGGGATTCTTCGAGACCTCGTCGCCGAAGTATGGCTGGCTGAACAACGTGATCTGCGTCGGCGTCGGACACAGGTTGCCGGAGGGGCCGGTCTATCAGGTGTTCGAGGTGCTGTAGCTCCTCACCATGGCGAAGGCGTTGCGCTAACCCGACACTAGCGACAAGGGGAAGCGCCATGACGGGCTATTTGCACAACTTTGATTTCTCGAACGGCGTCAACGTCCTGCGCCTGATCTGCGGGCTGGTCTTCATTCCCCACATTGTTGGTAAATTCACCGAGCCCGCGACGCTAAACTTCTTCAAGGCCGCCAAGTTCAATCCGCCGGCAACCTGGATGTATATTGCCGGTGCCATCGAAACCTTGCTGACGATCGGCCTCGTGTCTGCGATCTATATGCCCTCGTTGCCGCCTTCCATCTGTTCGTTGTTGGCGCGGCGACCCATAAGGTGGCCGGTAAGTAGACTAGGTAATCGGTGGCACCGAATACTGCGTATTCTGGATGCTATCGTGTGTCGCGCTCGCGCTGCTGACCTGGCCGAAATGACAGACGCCTCGTTTACTTCGCCGGTCAGCTGAATACGCTTGTGAAATCCTCGACGAATTGACGGGTGGAGATCGGCTCGCGCTTGACGATGGCACGGATCGGCTCGGTGTTCTCGGTCGAGAAGCCGCCTCGCTCAGTAATTTGCGCAATGGTGAGGAGGTGCGCCACCAGCCAATCCGGCATGCCGCGCGCTTTCAGCGCCTGTTCGGTCTGCTCGAGCGTCGCCTGCACGTAATTGATTCTCTTGCCGAGCACTTCCGAGAACACGCCAGCGAATTCGCTATAGTTCGTGGTCTTGCCGGTAAACTCGTAGGTCATGCCGGCATGCGGCGCCGGATCCATCAGTATGCGGGCGCCGAGCGCACCGGTATCGCGCACGTCGATGAATGCGATCGGCAGATCCCGCGGCGTCGGCAGCACCATCTTGCCGTCGTTCTTGATCAACGCGGCCTGCGCAAACGTGTTCTGCATGAACAGGCCAGGACGCAGGATCACCCAGCCGATGCCGCTCCCACGCAGCCGTTCTTCGATCGCATGATGGCCGCGGCCAACGACCGATTTCGCGTCGGGGCCGACGACCGCCCGGCCGCCCGAGACCCGCACCAGATACTTGGCGCCCGCCTTCAAGGCGGCGTCCAACACGCTGTTTTGCTGCTCGGCCATTTGCGGATTGTGGCCCGTAACCACGAATATGCTGGTCACGCCGGCCAAAGCCTTTTCCAGCGCAGCGCGGTCGGTCAGTTCGGCGACTGCCGCCTTGGCGTTCGGCCCGAGAACTTCGCGCGCCTTGTCGGCGTTGCGGACGATACAGACCGGGTTGTGGCCGAGCCTCTTGAGCTCGTTGACAACCGCGCGCCCGGTATTGCCAGTGGCGCCGACGACAGCAATCATCGCGTTTCCTCGCTGCGGGGTTGGCTTAGCGCCCAGCACTAGCAGCTAATTACTGCATGGAAAATCCCATTTCCGCCGCCGCCGCCTTGCGATAATTGTCATTGCGGCCGGACAGCAAGAGCCGCCCACGCTGGCCCGATGAAATACAACCGGCCGCAAGCGACTGCGTCCTGGGGCTCAATGGCCAAGGACTGGGAGAACGGGATCGATTATGATCGCGTTCTCGCGATTTGCGGGGCGCTGGTTCATGACCGATTTTGGCGTTCGTTTACTTGGCCGTAGCCGCAGCCACTAGGGGGCTCAAGCAACTCGCCAAATAGGCGTTGGCGAATGCGTCCGCCTAGTTCAAGGGAGGAAGTGATGGCGCTGTGCGAACAGACGATGACCGACGAGCAGAGGAAGTCGGTCGCAATCGAATATCTCAAAGCGTTCGCATGTGCCGCCGATCCGCGGAAGGAGATGAATGCGCTGCTCGCGACGATCACCCAGGCACGGTGCTGACTATTTCCTGCTCCCCATCACATGCCGGGTCACGTCTGCGGCGCCGCCAGCTCCGAGGACTTGCCAGCCGACGCCTGCGAGCGGATCGTCAGACCCGGCCCGCCTACTTTCACATCCGGGAAGAATTCACGCTCGGCCCGTCGAATCGCCTTGTAGCGCCGGAACGCGTCGCGCTGGCTCTCGAGGCCGAGCCACGTCCTGAGAGTTGTCCTGCGGAAGGTGTGGCGCAGCATGCGGAGGCCGTTCCTGGCGACGTACATCGTTCAGCACGGTGGCAATGTCCGCTTTGTGCCAAAAAGCAGACATTCAGGCCGCTATTGGATATTATTGTTGGTGGGCAAGGGTACTCAAGTTCGTGGATCATCATCCGTGAAACTTACCCGCCGACGATTTCTGCATCTGACCGTAGGCGCTGCTGCGATTCCGGCTTTCTCACGTACTGCATCGGCCGAAACCTATCCGACGCGGCCCGCTATTGGTCATAATTGCGGGCCGCCGATGGATGAATTGCCGGCGACACCCGGCCAGGATTTGCGTGGCATGCCGCGAGATTTGAGTTGTTATTATGGATGCCTGCCGGCGCGGCAATTTTAGACAAGCCCTAGAAAGTTCTCGAAAAACTCGCGACCAGCGACAAGGCCACCATCGTTATCGAGCGCCTGACTGACCGAAAAATGCGTGTCACGTCAGGCTCTTGGGATGGGGAGAAGGTCATTTTACGGGATCAGGTGCTTGAGGTCCGCAACGTCGACGGCCGCCTCCACGTCGCCCGCAAGGAGCGCCGGCCGGACGAATGGGACCCGCCAATCGAGCCCGATGATCCATACGGTCCAGGCAAAACCGTGTCGCCGAGGCTGGCTCGGGGCCGCCGCTGGTGCTGCTACATGGCTGGCCCGAGTTCTGGGCAGCGTGGGAGCCGATCTTCGCGCGCCTCGCCGGCCTCCAGATTGTCGTAGATCGATTGCGCCCAGCCACCCCGGCTGGAATCGGAGGCCCCGACGATTGCGATTGACTTCGGACGCAGGAGGTAGTCGACCGTACGAAACACGACTTCTCCACCTTAGGCTACCGATCTGTTCTGTCGGAGAGACCTATACCAATAATCCTGATCGGTCCGGTAAAATAGTCCGCTTCCATCAAACAATCTGTTCATCGCCTATGGTTTGACATCGCTTGCCCGTACCATTCTTTGTCGGACAGCTAGTCAGTTACGCGTTCGTCCGTTCGATGTCCACCTTGCCCTAGCTGACATTCCAGCAGTCATTTATTTGATGGAAGTAATCGCGCCACGCAGATAAGAGATGAAGGTCAATTTATCTCGCCGGCAACATTGCAGGAGCCGCATATATGGCAGCGGTCTCAGGTGGACGGGCTAACGATGAGCGCGTGAAATGTCTTCGAATTTTTGCCGATGGCAACGGCGAAACTCACATGGAAGACATCGATATAACGCTGCAGCCAAGAAAACTTTTTAAGGACAATCCCCCGCTGGGCCTTACGGAAAACCTTCCCGCATCATGGTATAATATCTGCTACGTCCCTAGGGGTACGGGGCAAACGGATTGGCACAATCCGCCGCAGCGGCTGCTTGTGCTCTGGCTAACCGGCGAGGTTGAATTCGAGACGAGCGATGGCGACATCCGCCGACTCGCCGCAGGCAGCGGTGTGTTAGCGGAGGATACGGCAGGCAAGGGGCACATTACCCGTCATCCCCCTGAGGGCCAGTTGGTGGTACACGTGGCTCTCGCTTAACCCGACATGCCAATCGCACTAGCGAATGTCCGCTTTCTGAGGCAAGGCGGACATCGAACGGACATTCCGAATTGTCCGCTTCTGACCCATTTCGACTTGACCATGTTTCGCTCGCCCTCAGTGCGGCCCCATTTTTGAACTCAGCCCGCAAGATTCATGGCCTTGCCAGGGTCCCGCTCGTTCGCAATTGTACGGCATTGAAATTACGAATTCGGATGCGAGTAAAGCGCGGGCGGCCGGGGCGATGGTGAACAGGGCGCATCAGAAAGACCGGCTTAAGACCAATCCGGCGCTGGGCACGCGCAAGCTCAAACTCGGCACCTTTCAGACCAATCTCGATTCCGGCTGCGTCATGTCGGCTCTCGACGGCCGGCTGGACCTCAACTGGCCGAATACCGTGACGCTCGCGAAGCTCGCCGACGCGATGGAGTTCGAAGCGCTGGTCCCGGTGGCGCGCTGGCGCGGCTTTGGCGGAGCGACCGATCCGCAGGGCCCGGGTTTCGAGACTTTCACCTGGGCGGCCGGCATTGCCGGGGCCACAAACAACTCAGGTGTGATCTCGACCTCGCATGTCGCGCTCAATCACCCGATCGTCGCCGCCAAGCAATCCACCGTCATCGACCACATTTCCAATGGCCGCTACACGCTCAACATCGTCAACGGCTGGAATTTCCCGGAGATGGAAATGTTCAGCGTCTCACTCTTGGATCACGAAGACCGCTACGCCTGCGCCGAAGAATGGGTGGCGATCGTCAAGCAGCTGTGGACCGAGGACGAGAAATTCGACTTCGACGGCAAGTT
>JBKPIZ010000145.1:0-4816 GCA_046730495.1 Pseudomonadota bacterium | reverse complement strand
TCGGCGCCGGATTGGTCAGGAACACCGCAAAGATCAAAGCCAGCGCGGTGAGCGCCTGTTCGCCGCCGGATAGAAGCGACAGCGTGGCCGGTTTCTTGCCCGGCGGCTTCGCCATGATCTCAAGACCGGCTTCGAGCGGGTCCTCGTGCTCGATGAGCTGCAATTCGGCATTACCGCCGCCGAATAATTTCGAGAACAGTTTCTTGAAATTGTCGTTGACGATCTGGAACGACGTCAACAGCCGCTCGCGTGCTTCGTGGTTGAGGCTGTGGATGCCCTGGCGCAGCCGGCGGATCGCCTCGATCAGGTCGTCGCGCTCGGCGGTCAGTTTGCTGTGCTGTCCCTCGACGTCGCGCAATTCCTGCTCGGCAAGGAGGTTCACCCCGCCGAGCCGTTCGCGCTCCTGCTTGATGCGTTCGATCTTGCCTTCGACCTCGGCAATCGAGGGCAATTGTGCGTCGGGCTTGATTTCGGCGAGCTGTGCCGCGGCCGCAGGCTCGATTTGCAGGATCTCGTGGATTTCGTGCTCGATATCGGCGAGCCGGCGTCGCGCCGCTTCGTGGCGTTCCTCGCCGCGGGCGGCTTCGGTGCGCGCCTCGCCGACCGCTTCGAGCGCTGCGCGCGCGGCTTTGTCGGCTTCGCCAAGTTCGGTTTCGGCCTCCGCCAGACGATCGGCGGCGGTGCGGCGCGTCAGCGTGGCGGTTTCGATCTCGCCGATCAAACCCTGCCGCTGGGCGGCAAATCTCTGTGGCGCATTGATGAGCTCGGCCCGCTCGGCATTGGCCTCGTTGGTGCGCTGACCCAGGGTGGCGATCTGGGCCGCCGCATTGTCGCGGCGCTCGCTCCAGGCCCTCCGCTCGTCGGTGATCGCCGCAAGCCGATGCTCGGCGAGCTGCGCTTCGCGCGCGACCGCTTGCGCTTGGCCGCGTATTTCGGCGCAGGTCGCGCGCTCGCGCGCTATCACTGCGTTCACGGCGGCGAGCTTTTGCTCGACCGCGTCGGCGGCGAAAAGCGCGGCCAGCGCCTGCTCGGCCTCGGCGCGCGCGGTTTGAGTCTCAGCATGCGCGGCCGCAAGGCGCTGCCGCGCCTCTTTCAGCGCGGAAACGCGCGCGGCCTTGCGGCTGACCTCAAGCTCAGCGGCGCTATGCGTCTCACGGGCTGAATCCGCGCCGCGTTGCGCCTGGCGCCAGCGCTCGCGGGCTTCGCTTTCCGCGTTGGCGGTGGCGGCAAGCGCCGCCTCGGCCGCTTCAAGCGCGCCCCGCTTGCCTTCGACGTCGATGCGGGCTGCTGCAAGTTCGCTCTCGAGTGCTTGCAGCCGGCCGCGTTCGGCGAGACGGCGCGCCGCGCCGGTCGGCGCATGCGCGGCCGCCGCGAAACCGTCCCACCGCCACAGATCGCCTTCACGCGAAACCAGCCGCTGGCCGGGCTTGAGCAACTTGGCAAGCTTTGTCCCCTCGCTGCGGTTCACCACGCCGATCTGGGCAAGCCGGCGGGCGAGCTCGGCGGGCGCTTTGACATATTCGGACAAGGCTACTGCGCCCGCCGGCAAGGCCGGATCGCTCGGCTCAGGCGCGGCGCCGGCCCAATGCATCGGCGCCGACGAACCGACCGGGGCGTCGAGGTCGTCGCCGAGCGCGGCGCCGAGCACCTTCTCATAGCTCTCAGCGACCGTGATTGCGTCCATGACCGGCGGCCACAGATTCTTGCTCTCGACCGCAAGGAGCTTGCCGATGGTCTTGGCTTCGGTTTCGAGCCGCTGCACGGTGCGCTCGGCGGCGGTAAGCGGGCCGCGCGCGGCGTCGACGTGTTCTCGCGCCTGCCGATGCGCGGCTTCGCTCGCTTGCGCTGCAGCTTCGGCTTGCGCTAGCGCCGCTTGGGCGTCCGACACGCCACTCACCAGCGGCGAAAGATCGGGCGCGTCGGGGCCGCTCTGGGCGAGCTCCGCATCGATTGGACCAAGCTCCGCCGCCAGGCGGCCGGCGCGCTGCTCATGCTCACGCAAGGCAGCCTGGAGCTGATTGCGGCGCGCAGTCAGGTCGGCGAGCGCCCCGGTGAGTTCGGCGAAGGATTTTTCCGATTGCGCCAACGACGATTCCGCCGCGCTGACCTGGGCATTGGCGCCATTGAGCCGGGTGTCGGTTTCGCGCGCTACATCGCGAAGGTTTTTCTCTTCGGCGTCGAAGCGGCCGAGAGCGGCCTCGGCATCGGCGGCGAGCGCGCGTTCGCGCGCCAAGTCGGCGGCGAACTGCTCGATGCGGCGATCGAGTTCGGCGATCCGTTCCTTGGCGCGCGCTTCCTCGCGTTCAAGCGTTTCGCGCGCGACGATGAGCCGCTGCAGCGCGGCGGCGGCCTTGGCTTCGGTCTCGCGCAGCGCGGGCAAAGTGGCGGCGGCTTGCGCCTGCCGGGTCGACGTTTGGGCCTGCTCGCCGGTCCGCGCCGCGACGACACGAATGGCCTCGTCCTTGCCGCGCCGGGTGTCCTCGACCTCGCTGCGGGCACCGGTCCAGCGCAAATGAAACAAGAGAGCCTCGGTGCGCCGCACTTGTGAGGAAATGTTGCGATAGCGCACCGCCTGGCGCGCCTGGCTCTTGAGCGCGGCCATCTGGCCGGCAAGCTGGCCGATGACGTCGTCAACCCGCGCCAGATTTTGCTCGGCGGCTTTGAGGCGCAATTCCGCTTCGTGGCGGCGCGCGTGCAGGCCGGAAATTCCGGCGGCCTCTTCCAGAACGCGCCGGCGCTGGTCGGGGCGGGCCTGAATGATCTCGCCGATCCGCCCTTGATGCACGAGCGCCGGCGAACGCGAGCCGGTGGAGGCGTCGGCAAACAGCATGGCAACGTCGCGGGCGCGCACTTCGCGGCCATTGACACGGAAGGTCGAGCCGTGTTCGCGCATGATCCGGCGGGAGACTTCCAGCGTCTCGAACTCATTGAACGTAGCGGGCGCCTTGCGGTCGGCATTGTCGACCAGCACCGAAACCTCGGCGTGGTTGCGTGACGGCCGCTCCGAATTGCCCGAGAAGATGACATCATCCATCTCGGCGGCGCGCATGGCCTTGTAGGAGGCCTCGCCCATCACCCAGCGCACGGCCTCGACCAGGTTCGACTTGCCGCAGCCGTTCGGGCCGACGACCCCGGTCAGGCCGGGTTCGATGGCAAAATCGGTGGGTTCGACAAAGGATTTGAAGCCGATCAGGCGCAGCCGCGTGAGCTTCATTCTTTTATTACGTCCCTCTCCCTAGTGCCCCGATTCCGAAGTTCCACTAGCAATATATGATTCTAGTGCGGTCTTTGGATTTGAAGTTCCTACGAGAGCTTCCGGCTCAGCTGTTGGAACTTCAAATCCACCGCACTAGCTGGCGCAGCGAATCCCCAAAGGTTCACGCCACGAGCGGAAACGCCGGGCGCGGGATGGTGCCGCATCGGCGTGGAGAATGAATCGTCGGGACTCCGAGCGCAACCAGGGCCGGCAAAATTATCCAAGCCTTCGCGTGGATGGCGCTGGTTTCGCCGCCCGAACAGGCCGGGAGGTCGATCGCGGCGGCGGCGAAAAACCCTTATCCTGTCTTGAGATAGGGGTCGATCTCTTTGGCCAGCTGGTCGATCGAGACATCACCGACCAGCTTCTTGCCATTGACGAAAAAAGTGGGCGTCGAATTGACGCCGAGCTTCTGGGCGGCGTGATCGCGGACCGCTTGGATGCCGTCGAGGAGCTTTTGATTCGCCAGGCATTCATTGAATTCGCTTTCGCCGATACCGAACTGCTTGGCGATCTCTTTCAAAGGCGGCAACGGCTCCTTGACGAGCCATTCGGGCTGCTTGGCGAACAGGGTTTCCACCATGGGCATGTATTTGTCCTTGCCGCCGCAGCGCGCCAGCATGAATCCCGCGGCCGCGAGCGCATCGAGCGGGAACGGACGCAAGGTGAAGCGCACCTTGCCGGTGTCGATGTAGCGCTTTTGCAGCTCGGGAAAGGTGGTCTCGGAGAAATGCGCACAGTGCGGGCAGGTCATCGAGGCATATTCGATGATGGTCACCGGCGCCTTGTCGGACCCGATCATGAAGTCGCCGTCCGGTCCGGCATCGGCCAGATCGGCGGGCGAGGGGGTGTCATCGGCCCTGGCGGAACCTGAAAACGATGAGGGAAAGCCACTGCCCAGCCCGGTAACGGCCAGTGCAAATGGCGTAGCCCAAGCTGCGGCGCGAGTAACAAATCGGCGGCGAGTGAACGGCAAAGCTGGCTCCAAATCTGGCGATTAGCGTGTCCTGCAGCAGCAATGTGGCATTAGCGCGCCATCGCGCCAAGGGCGGGAAGGGGCGGCGAATCCACCACCGCAAGTGCGCGCAAAAGCATGATCCCGAAAAGTGGATTGCCGGTTTTCGGAAAAGATCAGGCTCAAACAGCAAGCCAAAGCGAAACACCGCATCAACCTGAAATCATCGCGCTAGCGCCGGTCGGCGCGGCTGACGGCGGCGCCGAGCCGCGCCAGCGCCTCCTTTAATTCCTCGTCCTTGATGTCGGAAAGCGTTTCGGCGATCGGCGCGGCAGCGGCCGGGTCCTCCGTGCGAGTCGTTTGCGGCTGCCGCCGCCGCAGCGGCGCCTGGCGCAAAGCCAGCCGCCCGACCGCGCGCCAGCCGAGAAATCGGTTGACCCGCTCGCAGATCAGCGCGGCGAGGTGCTGAATCTCGATCGCGGCGGGGCCTTCGACGCGCAGCACCAGCGTTCCGGCTTCGCCGTCTTCGCCATCGCTCCGGCGCGGCCAATGCAGCTTGATCGGCTCGCTGTGGGCTGCGATTTCGTGGCCGACGATATCGTCCC
>JBKPIZ010000144.1:0-3945 GCA_046730495.1 Pseudomonadota bacterium | reverse complement strand
GATGCCGAGTTTCATATTTTGCCCGAGCTCTTTGGCGGGACCGGTGAATGGCGCAGAAATGCCAAAGCGAATTTCGCTGTCGGTGACCCCGCGAACCGGTGCCCCCACTGGCGTCAAAGACGCTTGCTGCGCGGTTGGTGCTTGACGCACCTGCACATTTGGCGCCGGCACAACAGTGGGCGTCGCCACCACCGCCGTGCTGGGAACAAGCGCCCTATTTGCCTGAGCGTTATTCGCTGTAAGTCGCTCCGTTGATTTGGCGACCTGCTGTTGCTGCGAACTGGAATAGAGCAGCGGACGGACAACGTCCAGAATAGGCTCCAGCAATGGTTTGCCGAACACCACCGCCAGTGCGACCACAGCTGCAAATCCGGCGACGAGGCCAACGCGGCCGATCATCGCGAGGAAACCGTCCTCTCGTTCTACGAAGGGTTCCGGAATCGGATCTGGCCACAGTGAAGATTCGGGAGCAGCGCGGCGGGCCCGATGTGCCTCCATCGATAAAGGAACGGTTGGCCCGGAGGCGACGTAAGGCGGTTGTTGTCGACCAGGCGTAGTCAGCTGTTCGCGATATCGTCTGGGTACATACTCTCTAAATTCAGAATCTGCGCTGTTGTCGCTAGTTCGATTCCCCATGACAGCCCCCGTCACAAAGCAACATGAACTCAAATTTTTGCTTGTTGTTGGTTGCCTAATTTATGGTGCGCGGCGATCCGAAATATGACCAAAAGAGGACTGGCTCGCGGCAGCAAGCCTTAAAATTGTCTCACATCGAAGGGCCGCGGCGCGGCAACCAAGCGAAAGTCGATTTTGCACAACGGCGCGCGCGAACCGAACAGACCCGCAAGACGGCTTGCTTCACGTGCATCTTGCACCGATCGCTTTGCCCCTGATTCTCACTGTCCGACCGGCATAGGCGGGCGCGGCGCCTCCGCGCTGCCTGCAAGTGGATCGTGGCGCAGCACCTGCTCAAGGGTAGAAGCAATGCCAGTTTCCGTTTCCGCCGGAGGTGTGGGAGAAGGTTGAACAGTAGCCACTGGCCGTGACGGCACCTCGACTGCAATGAGAGGATTTGGCTGAGCCGGCTGTGCAGGAACTGACCTGAGTTCGCTGGAGGTTGGGGGCGAGGCTCCAGTCGTCGCACCACGGCTTAGGTCGGCGGATGACCGGGGTTGTGCAGGTGGACCGGCGGGGTCAAGCCGAACATCCCGAGGGGGCGCTGCCGGCGGGCCTGTTCGGCTCGCATCCACATTCGCGAGAGCGTCTCGGACCCGCGCTGCAAGCGATTCCTGATCGCGCTTAGTCTCCGCCGCGCTCGTAGCGGTTTCCGTATGTTTGCGCGGAAGCACAGCCTTCGCGGTGTTCACTGGTCGCGCCGGTTGTGGGACAGCAGATGCAGCCTCCTGCTTGGTGGCGGCGTGCTGCTCATTGGGGTCGCCGGAGATCGGTGAAGCTGACTGCGCGGGTGGAATAGCGTTTGGAGCGGCCTCAATAACGGCTTGCGCAGGTCCTGAGGCAGGGGAAGACAGAGCTCCGCTGAGATGCGCAATCAAATACCCGCTTGCCGCAGTGGCAAGACCGGCTGCGATAATCTCCACGAACTTGGCCATGAAACGCGATAAAACCGAAACGTCACTCGACATGCAGTAAGACCCTTTAAGCCCGATCGGAATCAAACGAGCGGTATCTGGCGAATTGCGTTCAAAAAAATGACGATAGGGCGGAAATGGAGAGGAGGAACCGGTGCATTTGCGATGGGTGAAAAGCCTCAGGATCGATGCATTCCTGGCTAGACTTTTGCACCAAATCACCTTGATCCCGGTAGCCGTTGATCGAGTGAGGACCGATCAACTCAGCGTGCTTAGGCGACGGGACAGCCGGTCGTTATAACGGTCCAGTGACATCGTGAGCGCGGTCGAGCTTGGTTCTGTTGGCGACTGGAACGCGCGAGCGCCGCTCCTGATCATTGGCGCCGGCGCCGCGGGACTTTGCGCAGCCCTGGCCGCGAAAGAGGCGGGCGAGGAAGCGGTCGTGTTTGAACGCGACGCGGTCCCGAGCGGCTCGACCGCGCTGTCGGCTGGGCTTGTTCCTGCCGCTGGCACGCGCTTTCAGCGCGCCAAAGGCGTCGCCGATAATGCAGATCGGCTGGCGGCCGATATCCAGCGCAAGGCGCATGGCGAAGCCCCCGCGGCGTTGGTCGAAACCATCGCGCGCGGCTCCGCTCCACTGATCGAATGGTTGGCGGAGCGCCACGCGTTTCCATTCGAGCTGATCGAGAGTTTCAACTATCCAGGACATTCGGCGCTGCGCATGCACGGCTTGCCAAGCCGCACCGGCCGCGAGCTGATCGATCGGCTGCGCAATGCCGCCGAATTGAGCGGGATTGTCGTGTTGACGGGAAGCGTCGCCCAGACATTGTTCGCAGAAAAAGATGGGCGTGTGCGCGGCATTGAGATTGTACGGGGCGATCGCAGCCGTGAGCGCATCGGCTGCGACGCCTTGATCCTTGCCTGCAACGGTTACGGCGGTAATCCCGAACTGGTCCACCGCTTCATACCGGAGATGACGGACGCGCTGTATTTTGGACACCCCGGCAATCGCGGCGACGCCGTTTTATGGGGAGAGCAGCTCGGCGCCGAGCTTGCATGCCTTGGCGCCTATCAGGGCCATGGTTCGGTCGCGACCCCGCACAATATCCTGATCACGTGGGCCGTGATCATGGAGGGTGGTTTTCAGATCAATGCGCAGGGCCGGCGCTTCTGTGACGAAACTTGCGGCTATTCCGAACAGGCCGCGCAAGTGCTCCGCCAGCCGGGTGGAACGGCCTGGGATATCTTCGATGCGCGCATCGCCAGCATCGCGCGGCAATTCGAGGACTTTGAAGCCGCGGAACGCGCCGGCGCAATGCTTGTCGCCGAGAGTGTCGACGAACTCGCGGCCAAGATGCGACTTCCTGCGAATATCTTTGCCGAGGAATGGCGCAAGGTCGAAATACTAAAAACGCGCGGCGGGGTAGATCGTTATGGCCGCCGTTTTTCCGCGAACCAGGAACTGCAGCCGCCACTTTTTGCGGTGAAGGTCACCGGCGCGCTCTTTCATAGCCAAGGCGGGCTCGTGGTCGACACGACCGGCCGCGTCAAGCGCAAGGGCGGAAGCCTGTTTCCGAATTTATTTGCCGCTGGCGGGGCAGCGGTTGGAATTTCAGGGACCACGGCGGCAGGCTATCTGTCCGGCAACGGTCTTCTCACTGCGACGGTTCTGGGCCGCTTGGCTGGTCAGAGTGCAGCGACACTGGTCTCGCATCACGCCGAATAAGAAGCTTTTGGCTGCCAGGTTCTTCGTCATCACATGGAACCGTATTCTTGGTTCGAATCCCGCGCACCCCAGAAGAACCGGGATCCAAATTTCACTAACCCGTCGTCATTGTCTGTAGGTTTATGGCTAGTAGCGGCCCTCGTATCGCGTTTTAGATCGGCGCTGGCCTTTCCCGATGTCCGCTTTACCCCCAAAAGCGGACTTTGCAAAGCGCGATTGGGATGTCCGCTTTGTGCCGATAGCGGACATTGTTGAGAGCATGCCGCGTACCCGTCCGGCGTCCCTGGATGATGTCTCCGAAAGGGGAAATTCTGCGCTGATTGAGAGCATTCCTGCTGAGCCGCCGCAGCAGGTCCGGCAGCTTGCCCAGCTCGCCGTGTGTGCCGCGTTAGGACTGTTTGCGGCGTGTGTCTAAGGCCTCTAACAGGTCTGCGTAAGTCTTGTACCCGGTGATCTCAGCGGCAGCAGCTTCGGCAGCGTTGCCCGCTCGGTCCAAGACTGCAAAATAGTTCTCATCATCTGCTTCGTCGGTCGCTTCCGCTGCGTTAGTCGCAGCGTTGAAGATGCGGTAGCGGGCAGCCTCTTGCCGCGCCTCCCAGGCTTTATCGGCCTTCGTCCTGTCGTCGCTCA
>JBKPIZ010000143.1:0-5461 GCA_046730495.1 Pseudomonadota bacterium | reverse complement strand
CCTTGAAGGATAGCTTGAGATCTAAAACTAAGGTGGGCTGGCTCATAAGCCACCCGCTACATGCAGTATTGACTCACCGATTGGCCAAGGCGCGAGAAAGCGGCATGAGGATAATCAATCCGACAATCGCAACCACAATTACCATGACGACAACTTTTGGATCGCTGAAGCTCTGACTTCCGACCACCAGAGCAGCGGCGATGTTGCGCTGCGCGGTACCCAGCGCCAATACTCGCCTGGTGTCGTTGCCTGGTCCTCCGAGCACCCACCCAATCGCGAAACCAAGGGCAATAAACAAGAGACCAGCAAGAATCCCGCGTGTGCCGAAGACATCGAGAACCTTGTCGATGTTTGCTGCGCTGATTAACAGCACCAGCAGGATTAGGCTGACGTTAGAAATCCAATCGAGAGCGGGCTTCACTCGCGCGGCCATAGCTTCGTAATACGCCTTCAGGGCTAAGCCGACAGCAAGGGGGAGCAGCATAAGCAAGATGAGGGAGCGAGCGATCTTCCACGGATCAACCGAGACTCCCTCGAGCAGCAAGGGCAGAACAACAGGCAGGTAACCGACCGTGACGACCATGAGCAGCACCATCGCACCAACAGCAAACGCGAGGTTTCCCTTGGCAAGTTCAGCCAGTTTGGGCAAAAACGGCGCGCCGGCCGCGCAGCCGAGAACCAGCAGCCCGATTCCAAACGGTTCGTCGAGCCAAAGCACTTTCCCTAGGGCGAACGCGCCAAGGGGCATCAAGACAAAATTAGCAAGCAGCGCGAATACGAGCAGCCGGGCATTACGTAGTGGTTCGGTAATCTTAGCGACAGTGAGACCGGTGCCCATCGCAAGCATGCTTGATACAACAAAGCTCAACATTGCGACAGTTGCAGCCTTGCTTAGCAAATCCATTAGCATGGCCGTCTCCCGCTCAGGGACGTAGAAACTTCTGACTGCGACAAACTACCTATTAGCAGTGTCGTTCCGCTCTCACCGCCGGCGGCTTTCACTTCATAAGAGCCAAGTTACGCCAGAAGTTCTCTAGACTTTCTGTGCCACCGAAGAGCGTGGTGAAATTCGTGGAGTCGACGAGCACGATGTCTCCTGGGCGCTGCTGATTTGGTGGCATCCAAAGCAGACAGTTAAATTCCTTGTTGCCAGCCGCGGTGAAGGGATGCGGTCGGTCGGGATCGATAGGCTGGCGCGCCAGGAGATGGATCGACTTGCCGTTCTTTTCGGTAATTTCATAATGCGGCAAGTGCGGATGGAAATTCAACGTAGGGACGTCCGTGAGCAGACCAGCCTTGTCAAGATCACGGAAGGCCGTGAGCGGTGCGATTTCCTTGGTGCCTTTGACGAGCGCCGGACGCAGTCCGTAGGTGTTGTGCACCGGCACATCGAGCGCCTTCATCAGTGAGCGGGTATATTGCCCAAAGCGCTGTTGGCGCGGGACGAGTGCGTCGCCGTGGTGAAGGTATTCCATCTGACGTTGTTTGAGGTCGTCGGTAAAGCCGACATCATGATGCGGCGCGAGCAACAGGCAGGTGTCTTCACGCTTAAGCCACTCACGGATGGCTGCGATCTCCTCCGGCGCAGCCTCTTGCTCGGAAAGAATGTGGTCGAGCCCGAACACTAACAGTGTGTCAGTGTCGGCCAGAATTCGTTCGTCAATGGGCAGCTTATAGCCCGCTTGGTCAATGCGCTGAAACACGGCAACCGGATGGCCGGTGACTTCGCCGGCAATCTGCTGGAAGCTGAGCGTGGAGCGATGAAACAGTTCCAGCGTGCCCGCGATCCCCTGAAGAAACTGCGCCGCACTGTATTCCGGTGTCTCATAGGTTGGCCATCCCACCCTGCGGACTTCGGTCATTGTAGAGAACCGGTTCTCCATCGCCGCGGGGTCACGCTGAGATTCCCACGGGTAGCTCCATGTCCAGTAGATGCTCAGGCGACGTTTGCCCGGCGTGTATTTGCGGGGGATGTGGTTTTGATTGTAGGTGCGTGCGTGTGCCTGTGTATTCATGGCCGTTTCCCTTACTCTTTCCAGACGCTTAGAATTGCTGCCAACTGCTCTCTGCTTGATTGGCTTGCCAATTCCCCTTCGGATTAAGTTTGCGGGCCGCGCCTGCCGCAACGCGAGCCAGTATCCCCGCGTAGGTTGGAAACGAGAGTGGAATATGAGCCAGCTCATCGACTCGCATGCCACGGGCGATGGCTATCGCCGCCACTTGGGTGATCTCCACTGCCCGCTCGCCGACTACATGGCAGCCCAACATCATCTTGGTCTTGCGATCGACGATTAGTTTGCAAAAACCGATCTCGTGCCCATCAATGATCGTGCGCGTAGTCGAATCGAAGTGTAAAACGACCGTCTCAACATCGTGTGCTTCACGGGCCTTCGCTTCGGTGAGACCAACCTGAGCGTACTCGGGGTCCGTGAAACTGCCGATCGGACTCACCGGGTCCCCGATCGTCATCGTTGAGCCTTGCACGGCGTTGGTAGCCGCAACGAACCCGTCCCGTAGCGCTTGGGGGACCAACATCAGACGACCGGTAATGTCCCCAGCGGCAAAGATATGGGGCGCAGAGGTCCGCAGATACTTATCAACCCTGACGAATCCCCGAGAGTTGCTCTCGACACCGGCTAGATCAAGGCTCAGTCCCGCCGTATCGGCGACCCAGCCCACCGCTACGACCACCAGTGCCGCCTCGGCGCTGGCCCGGGCGCCGTCTCGTGAGAACTTCATTCGTACCCCTGTCGGCGTCTTCTCGAAAGACTCGACAGCACCGATGTTCTCATAAACCGCGATGCCCGCTTTGCGGAAAGCCGCTGCAACCACTGCCGACACATCTGCATCCTCCGACGGCAGGATGCGTGGGCCCGTCTGGAAGAGTTGGATGCGCGAACCAAATGCGTTGAAGATCGAGGCGACCTGCACCCCCGTCGCTCCGGCGCCAAGCACCAGCAGCGATGGCGGGATCGAGGTCAAGCCCCAGGCGTCGCTATGGGTGTTTGTAAATTCGAAGCCGGGCACTGAGAGCTTCCGGCTCACGCCGCCAGTGCAAATGATGACCTTTTCAGCCTGAAGTCTCAGCCCGCACTCGGTTTGGACGGAGTGTTCGTCGGTGAAACGCGCAACGCCCGCGTGCTCATGGACAGTCACCCCCAGAGAATCGATCTGCGGGCGTAGGGAGGAATTAGCGCGCACATCGTTGACGACCTCGCGTACGCGGGCAAGCAGCCTGGAATAATCCAGTACCGGCTCGCTCACGCCTATGCCGTATTGACCGAGCTGTCGAGCTTCACGGATCAGTCGGGCCGCATGGGCTAACGTCCGTACCGGAACTGGCCCGTCGTTGGCTGCCATGCCGCCGAACTCGGAACGAGTCACCAGCACAGTGCGGGCGCCGAGGTCTGCTGCACGGAGCGCTGCGAGTACTCCCGCGGGGCCAGCGCCAATAACGAGGATGTCTATCATCTTTGGCTATCCCAAACGATGAATGAGACGTGCTCCCATTCAACGGACATCACCCAATGTTGCGAGGTAGTGGAGCGCTCGGATACCCGGAAGAAAGAAGTAGGCGCCACCTCTCACAGTGGTGAAGGCCGGCAATCCAATGATTTTCTTGCGGATCGGACGCTTGGGGATTTTAAATTCTAGCGCACCGTCCTGGTTGCCGATGATCGGGTCGCGTTCATTGCCGAGTTCGTGAAAGTTACGGTCGTTAGCCCAGACATTTTGCGCGAACTCGAATTGGCGGATCAGACTCGCGCAGATGACAAAAGCGGCGATGCCACGCTCCGCGCCATCTTCCGCTGCGTCTTCCGGTAAGTACGGCCCATAGGTGGCTCCACGGCGGATCATGCGACGGCGGTTCATGTTCGCTGCTGTGTCGCGCGGGTTCATGCGGCGAGCGTGCGATCCGAGCGGAACAGCGTAGCCATGCGGGTCCATTTCCTTGTAATTGAAGGCGTTGTTCCGCTGTGGATCGGCGGCTAATTGCGGGTCGTCTTTGTCGGGCGACAGCACGAGCGGTGCACCGCTTCGCCAGCGGCCCATGAGCTTCGCTGCGAGAAGTTCCTGTTCCTCGGCAGTCTGAGCATTCTGGCATAGAAAGTCGCGGAACTTGCCCACATGCTCTTGCAGCCGCCGATAAGCCATGAAGCTGCCGTTTCGAGATAAAATTTCGGGTTGCGGCGGATTGGCGGGCGACCCGGCTTCGTCTGGATAACCGAGGATGAATTCGCCCGGCTTGAGCGGCGCGCCGGAGCCGGGTGTCGGGACCTCGCCACTGCCTTCAATGACGGGCTGCGAGAGTCGATCGCGATAACCGAAGTGGTCGTGCGCATAGATGAATGGTGGCACGGCCTGTAGATCAAGGGACGACAGCACCTCAACGTCCCTACACTGCGAGATAAATTTATTGTGTTCCATTACGCATCGCTCGCGCTCCGCCTCATCGCCGGCGAATAGGATAACGATGGCATGGAGACTAGGGCTTGCTAGACCGCCCACCCAGTTGTTTGGATGGTTGTCCCCTGTATCGCCGAGCATTTCCGCGCGGGCGACCATGCCCTGCCTGAACTCTTCCGGGAACGTGGCCAGCGAATCCTCGTCCACACCCAGTGCACGCAGACCGTTCCAGGTGAGCGCCACCGTCACCCAGCGTTTTTCCTTTTCGACCGAAGCACGGACCTCCGCGGCAGATTGTACCTTTTCCTTGATCGCCGACAGCCATGTCCGTCCGCCCGTCGTACTTCGAAACGACAGAAATTCGTATCGCCCCGTAAGAGCGGGCACTCGCATCAGCAAGATGTGCTGAATGTCATCTAATTCAAGCATGACGCTTTCTGCGGTTGGCGCTGGCGATCAGGGAAAGTGAATCCAGTGCCTCGCGCTCCTGATTTCGGTCACTGCATCTGGTCAAGCATGTTCGAGAAGGCCGCTTTAAGCTTGAGCGCCTTCTTGATTTCATCGGCGCTCACGTAGGGGTACTCGCCGTATTCGAGGAAACTTGAGCATTGATGCTCACGCACAAACTTGATGAATGCCGGGGCGTTTGTTTTCCAATCGGCAGGAAAACCCTCAAGGTTTTCGAAGACCGTATTGATGCCGTACGCCGAGAAAAGCGCCACAGCATCTTCGGTGTATTTGTCGAAATCGGTGTCAAAAATGCCTTGATACATGAAGTAAGTGTCGCCTTTGATAGGGAAGAGCACCCAGCGCAGGTAGTGGAGCTTGAGAACAGCGAGACAATCTGGTTTCTCGGCTACGGCCTTCTCGATGTTCTTGGCGTACTCGTAGAAGACCGGCTCTCTCCCAGGAATGATCTTCGCGAGGATCGAGAAGCCGTAACACGCGGGACTCTTGGGGAAGATCGGGCCATAGCGGCCCTGCTCGACCTTGTCCTGGAAGTATCCGCCCCTCGGGATCGCCACCGCGGCGGGTTTCGTCCAGTTTTCCTGCT
>JBKPIZ010000142.1:0-9057 GCA_046730495.1 Pseudomonadota bacterium | reverse complement strand
CGCATAGGCCACGCTGGAACCGGCGACAACCCCCCCGACGAGGCCACCGACGGCCCCGGCCCAGGTCTTCTTTGGACTAAGCCGCGGCGCCAGCAGCGGCCCGCCGAATCCGCGGCCGGTCAAATAGGCAAAAATGTCGGTCGCCCAGACAGTTGCGAAGAGAAATAAAAGTGCCGCGAAACCCATTTGGGAGTCGCGGCGGAGCAGGATGGGGCAGATCGCCACAATCGCCGCATAAAGGATGCCAGCCGCAGCCCAAGGGCAGGAATGGTTGTTACTGCGAAATGTGCCTAGGGTCCCTTGCCATGCCAACGCGGCGCCGGCCGCGATCACGCCGATGGCGCCGGCCGGAAGATCCAACTGCGCTAGAACCGCGGCGCCGATCAGGGCCGGCAGGCCGAGCACTATGGCGCAGGTGGCGCACTCTCCGTCCGCACCGGCGACAAGCCGACTCCACTCCCACAGCACGAGCCCGGCGGTTACGGTGCAGGCTGCGGCGAAGACCCAGCCGCCGACCAAGGCCAGCCCAATCGCAAGCGGCGCCATGACCAACGCTGAGGCGGTGCGGCGGAGAAAGTTCTGCCGATCTGATGGTCCGGCCTGCGCGTGTCCGCCCGGGCCAGGGCCGCTCCGGTCCGGGGCGATCACGATCCGGTCTGCGCGATCAATCCGCCAAAGCGCCGTTCGCGACGGCGGTATTCGGCGATCGCGCTTTCAAGCGCGGCGTGGTCGAAGTCCGGCCAATTGATCGGCACGAAGACAAGCTCGCTATAGGCGGCTTGCCAGAGCAGGAAATTCGACAGCCGCTGCTCGCCGCTGGTGCGGATGATCACATCGGGGTCCGGCAGATCCGGCTGATCGAGATGGCGCGCCAACAGTTCGGGCGTGATGTCATCGGCAGAGAGCCGCCCCTCGCGCACTTCGACGGCCAGCCGCCGCGCGGCGCGCGCAATTTCCTGTCGCGCGCCGTAGTTGAAAGCGACGACGAGCATCAGGCCGTCATTGCGCTTGGTCAGCTCTTCCGCTTCTTCAAGCAGAGCCCGGATATCGCCCGGCAGGTCCTCGCGCTCGCCGATAACCCGCACGTGCACATTGCTTTTGTGCAAATCGGCAAGATCGTTGCGGATGAAGCGGCGAAGCAGCGCCAAGAGGTCGCGAATTTCCGACTGCGGCCGCGACCAGTTTTCGGAGCTGAACGAAAAGATGGTGAGTACGGAAATGCCGAGGTCGCCGGCGGCGCGCACGGTCTTGCGCAGCGCCTCAACGCCGCGGCGATGCCCTTCGACGCGCGGCAAACCGCGCGCGGCGGCCCACCGCCCGTTGCCGTCCATGATAATGGCAACATGGCGCGGCATCTCGAAGCCGCCGTCATCGGCGAGCGGCTCCGCTACCTTGCTTGTCGACACGGCTGCATCGCTCAAACCGTCATGATCTCCTTTTCCTTGGCGGCGAGAAGCTTCTCGACCTCGGCAATCGTTGAATCGGTTGCCTTCTGCACTTCGTCGTGCTGCCGAGTGTGCTCGTCTTCGCTGATCTTGTGGTCCTTTTCGAGTTTCTTGAGAAGATCAAGACCGTCGCGGCGAACATGGCGCACCGCCACGCGCGCGGCTTCCGCATATTTATGGGCGACCTTCACGATTTCGCGGCGCCGTTCTTCGTTGAGTTCGGGAATGCGCAAACGCAGGACTTGGCCTTCAGTCGACGGCGTCAGACCGAGATTGGCGGCCGAGATCGCCTTTTCCACGGCGTGAACCATGGATCGGTCCCAAACCTGAACGTTGAGGAGACGCGGCTCCGGCACGCTGATCGTCGCGAGCTGGTTGAGCGGCATATGCGTGCCATAGGCTTCAACCTGGACATGATCGAGTAAGGCCGTCGACGCGCGGCCGGTGCGCAGCCCTGACATTTCCTGCTTAAGCGCGCTGATCGCACCCTGCATGCGGCGCTTCAAATCGTTCATGTCGAATGTCGTCGTGGCCATGGTATCCTCCGTGGCACTTTATGCCGCCAGCTATCCGCGGCAATGCCCGCGGCAGTGATCCGACTTCGTGGCGACCTCTGTTCCTGCGCGGGGCCGCGAGCGCTAGCCAACGGTCGTGAAGTGCCCTCTTCCGCACAAAACGCTCTCGATCGCGCCATGCCCGCGGATCGAGAACACAATGATAGGCATACGGTTTTCCTGGGCAAGCGCGAACGCGGTTGCGTCCATTATCTTCAGGCGGCGATCCATGGCTTCCTGATGGTCGAGACGGTCAAAGCGCTTGGCCGAGGGATCATGTTTTGGATCTGCAGTATATACCCCGTCGACATCGGTGGCCTTGAGAACGGCATCGCACTGCATCTCGGCAGCGCGCAGAATAGCCGTCGTGTCGGTGGTGAAATAAGGATTCCCGGTGCCACCGGCAAACACGATAATCCGCTTGTCTTCCAGGTGACGCAGCGCGCGCTGCCGCTCATAGGTTTCGCACACTTGCGGCATTGTGAGCGCGGACATAGCGCGGGCGCTCACGCCGGCGCGCTCGATTGCGGCTTCCAGAACCAGCGCATTCATAACTGTCGCCAGCATGCCCATGGCGTCCGCGGTCGGGCGCGACAGGCCGTCCTCGGACACCTTTGCGCCGCGCAAAACGTTGCCGCCCCCAACCACGACCCCAAGCGCGATGCCGAGCCGGTGCGCGGCAACAAGATCGGCAGCGAAGCGCTCGATGGTCGGTTGATGAATCCCGAACTTTTCCGGGCCGCTGAGCGCCTCGCCCGATAATTTGACGATGACGCGCCGGTATTTCGGTTTCGTCATTGGAATGTCCCGCCCCTCGTCGCGGCCGATTCTCTAAAGGATACGGCTAACGCATTCGTAAGCGAACCCAATCGTCCACCGCCGAAACGGCCAGCGCCCTAATGCGCGGCCGGGCGCTCGATGCCCTCGCCCAAGGCGAAGCGAACGAATCCCGCGACTTTGATCGGCGCGCCGGCTTTGGCTTCGGCTTCCTTGACCGCCTGCCCGACCGACTTCTTGTCATCGAAGATGAAGCCCTGATCTAACAGGCAAACTTCCTTGTAGAAGGTCTTCAAGCCGGATTCGACAATCTTGTCGACGACATTGGCGGGTTTGCCCTGCGCTTTGGCCTTCTCGCTTAAGACCGCTTTTTCACGTTCAACGGCCGCCGCATCCAACCCGGACGGGTCCACCGCCTGCGGGTTGGCCGAGGCGACATGCATCGCCACCATGCGGCCGAAGGCTTTGAGCTCATCGCTCTTGCCGGTCGATTCAAGCGCAACCAGGACGCCGATTCGTCCCAATCCATCGCTCACCGCATTGTGCACGTAGCTGCCAATCGCGCCTTTGCCGACTGAAAGTTCAGCGGCCCGCCGCAAGCTCATGTTCTCGCCGACCTTGGCGATCGTGTCGGCAATCGCTTCATTGATGGTGATGCCGCCGGCTTTGGCGGCGAGAATTTTGTCGACATTCGCCCCCGCATCGAGCGCGACATCGGCGACCATCTTGACCAGGCCCTGGAACAAATCGTTGCGCGCAACGAAATCGGTTTCCGAGTTGACTTCGACCAGAATGCCCTTGGTTGGCCGAACGGCAACACCGACAAGACCTTCTGCCGCCACGCGGCCAGCTTTCTTGGCGGCCTTGGACAGGCCTTTCTTGCGCAGCCAATCGACCGCCGCTTCGAGATTGCCGCCGGTCTCGCTGAGCGCGGCCTTGCAATCCATCATTCCCGCTCCGGTCTGATCGCGGAGCTCTTTGACCATGGCCGCGCTGACATCCGCCATTTGAAATCGCCTCTACACTTCTTCCGCCGTCAATTCCTTGGCCTTGGCGATCCAGCTTTCGACGCGACCCGGCAACCCGACCTCCTCGCCGACATTGTGCGCCGCGGTTGGCGACAGTTCCGCGATTTGCTGGAAGTGGAAAATGCCAAGATCATTAAGCTGCTTCTCGATCGCCGGCGAAACGCCGGGAAGCTTCTTGAGATCATCGGCAACCCCGCGCGGCCCCGACAGCGGCTCGAAACCGAGCTTGTTCTCGACCGCCGCCGGCACCTCCTCGACAATCGGTTGGGCTTGCGCGCCGATGTCGATGCCCTGCGTGCCTTGAGCGCGGGAAATTCCGTCGATCGCCGCCTTGGCGGCAAGATCGCAGTAAAGGGTGACGGCGCGGCTGGCATCGTCATTGCCCGGAACGACGTAGGTGATGCCGTCTGGATCGCAATTGGTGTCGACGATGGCGGCGACAGGAACGCCGAGCCGCCGCGCCTCCTTGATCGCGATGTCTTCCTTGTTGGTGTCGATGACGAAGACGAGATCGGGAAGGCCGCCCATGTCCTTGATGCCGCCGAGCGCCCGATCGAGCTTGTCGCGCTCGCGCTGCAGCGTCAGGCGCTCCTTCTTGGTGTAGCCTTGCGCTTCGTTGGACCCGAGCATTTCCTCAAGCGCGCGCAGCCGCTTGATCGAATTCGACACGGTCTTCCAATTGGTCAGCGTGCCGCCGAGCCAGCGCGAATTGACGTAATACTGTGCCGACCGCTTGGCGGCCTCGGCGATGGCGTCCTGGGCCTGACGTTTGGTGCCGACAAAGAGGATGCGGCCGCCTTGCGCGACCGTGTCGCTGATCGCCTGCAGCGCACGATGCATCATCGGCACCGACAGCGTCAGATCGATGATGTGGATGTTGTTGCGGGTGCCGAAGATGTATTCCGACATCTTCGGGTTCCAACGATGGGCCTGATGGCCGAAATGCACGCCAGCTTCCAACAGCTGGCGCATGCTGAAATCTGGCAGCGCCAAGGGATGTTCTCCGGTTGATCCGCCGCGGACCGCGAGCCCGGCCTTTGGGACCGGACACCGGACGGCTTAAAGCCAAGGTCCGCGTGTGAAGTTAGGCCGGGCTTATATAGGCAGTGCGGCGCGGGTGCAACAATGCCGGACGTGGTCTGGCGTGCGAAAAACCGGTGCAACAAAGGCCGGCGCCACCGAGGCCGCGGCTGCTACAGCGCCTCCACGGTAACAACGCCGGAAACCGCCTTGATCGCGCCGGCGATCTGCGGCGAGACCTTAAACCGCCCCGGCAGCTTAACCTCGACCTCGCTGCCGTTGCGCAACAGCAGCACCATGCTGACCTCGCCGTCCGCCTCGGCGCCGTTACCATTCCCACCCTTCTGCGAGGCTTGGAGCCGGCGCGCCACGCCGGGGAGCGGTTCGGCATCGCGCAGGAAAACCCGCAAGCCGCGATGCATCCGGGCCGCCGCCTCGTCGAGCGGTTCGACCGACTGAATGCGGGCGCGGACCTCGTCGCCCTGCACCTCGGCGGTGAGGAACAACAGCACGGCGCTGCCGGGCTCCAACAGATCGCGGTACTGCGCCAGCCCCTCGGCAAAGAGTACCGCCTCGTAATGCCCGCTCGGATCGGACAGGCCGATAATGCCCATCTTGCTGCCGCTCTTGGTGCGCCGTTCGGTCCGCGACACCACGGTGCCGGCGACGCGGCCGGCGCCGGCGCCGGTTTTAACCGCGCGGGCGAATTCCGCCCACGATTGCACGCGCAGGCGTTTAAGCGCGGCGGCATAATCGTCGAGCGGATGGCCGCTCAAAAAGAAGCCGACCGCTTCGTATTCGCGTTGTAGCCGCTCCGCCGGCAGCCACGGCTCGCGCGCCGGCACGGCGATGGAAGAATGCGCCGGGGCGCCAGCGAACAGCTCCGATTGGCCGCGCACCACGTCATCTTGGGTGCGCTGCGCGGTTGCCAGGATCGCATCCACCGCCGCGTATGCACGCGCGCGGTTTCCTTCGATGCAATCGAACGCGCCGGCAGCGGCGAGGCTTTCCAGCACGCGCTTGTTAACGGCGCGCGGATTGATGCGGCGGCCAAAATCGGAAAGGTCGGCAAAGGCGCGCTCGCTGCGCACGGCGATGATGCTCTCCACCGCCTGGCGGCCGACGCCGCGCAACGCGGCCAAAGCGTAGTGGATGGTGTTGCCGTCGACCTCGAATTCGACGGCAGAACGGTTGACCGACGGCGGCTCGACCTTGATGCCGAGCCGCTCCGCCTCGTCGCGAAATTCGGCCAGCTTGTCGGTGTTGCCCATATCGAGTGTCATGGAAGCCGCCATGAACTCGACCGGGTAATTCGCCTTCATATAGGCGGTCTGGTAGGTGAGGAGCGCATAGGGCGCCGAGTGCGATTTGTTAAATCCGTATTCTGCGAATTTCGCGCAGGTATCGAAGATGACTTCCGCATCTGCGCGCCCGATGCCCCGCTCGATCGCACCGGAGACGAAGCTGTCGCGCTGCGACGCCATTTCCTTTCTATCTTTCTTACCCATGGCGCGACGCAGAATGTCAGCCTTGCCCAGGCTGTAGCCGGCAAGATCGCGCGCGATCTGCTGCACCTGTTCCTGATAGGTGATGATGCCGTAGGTCGCTCTGAGGATCGGCTCGAGCTTGGGATGTAAATAGTCCGTGCGCTCGTGACCGAGCTTGCGCGCGCAATAGGTCGGAATGTTTGCCATCGGGCCGGGGCGATACAACGCCACCAGCACGATCAGATCTTCAAATCGATCAGGCCGCATGTCGACAAGCGCGCGCCGCATGCCCGCGCTTTCCACTTGGAACACGCCGACGGTCTCGCCGCGCGCCAGCATCTCATAGGTTTTGGTGTCATCGAGCGGCAGATTGGAGAGATCAATATCGATGCCGCGCCGGCGCACGAGCTTGACGGCGCGGTCGAGCACGGTGAGCGTTTTAAGACCGAGAAAGTCGAATTTCACAAGCCCGGCGGGCTCGACCCATTTCATGTTGTATTGGGTGACCGGCATCAGCGATTTTGGATCGCGGTAGAGCGGTACCAGTTCGGTGAGCGGCCGATCGCCGATCACGATGCCGGCGGCATGGGTCGAGGCGTGCCGGGTGAGGCCTTCAAGCTTTTGCGCGATATCGAAAGCGCGCCGCACGATGGGCTCGCCGTCGCGCGCCGCCTGCAGTCGCGGCTCGTCCTCGATGGCACGCCCGAGCGAGACCGGATGGGCGGGATTCTGCGGCACTAGCTTGCACAAGCGATCGACCTGACCATAAGGCATCTGCAAGACCCGGCCGACATCGCGCAACACCCCGCGCGCTTGCAGCGTGCCGAAGGTAATGATCTGCGCGACCTGGTCGCGCCCGTATTTCCCCTGCACGTAACGAATGACCTCGTCGCGCCGGTCCTGGCAGAAGTCGACGTCGAAGTCCGGCATCGAGATGCGCTCCGGATTGAGGAAGCGCTCGAACAGAAGCCCGAAGCGGATCGGATCGAGGTCGGTGATGGTCAGCGCATAGGCGACCAGCGAGCCAGCGCCCGAGCCGCGCCCCGGTCCGACCGGAATGCCTTGCGCCTTGGCCCATTGGATGAAGTCGGCGACGATCAGGAAGTAGCCGGCATAGTGCATGTTAATGATGACGCCGAGCTCGAATTCCAGCCGCTCGCTATAGTCCTCGCCGCTATGACCCGGCGCGGTGCCGTAGCGCTGCAGCCGCCGTTCCAGGCCCGCGCGCGCCGCGCGGCGGAGCTCCTCGGCCTCGGCCGCTTCCTCCGCTTGTTGCGTTTGCGAGTCCGGTTCGCCGGCCGCGGCGCTGCGCTCGCTCCTCCCAGCGGTGAAGCGCGGCAAGATCGGCGCCTGCGTGCGCGGGCGAAACACGCAGCGCTGCGTAATTTCGATTGTGGTAGCGAGCGCCTCAGGCAAATCGGCGAACAAGCTTGCCATCTCGGCGCGTGTCTTGAAGCGATGCTCGGGCGTGAGCTGACGGCGCTCGCCGTCGGCCACGAGCTTGCCCTCAGCGATGCAAAGGAGCGCGTCGTGGGCTTCGTAGTCGTCGCGGGTGGCGAAGAAGGGTTCGTTGGCGGCGACGACCGGCAGACCATGTGTATAAGCAAGATCGATCAGGTGCGGCTCGGCGAGCCGCTCGCCTGCGCTGCCGTGGCGCTGCAATTCGATGTAAAGGCGATCTCCGAACAGGCGTTGCAGCACCTGACAACGCGACAATGCGACCGGATGCTGTCCGGCAACGATCGCGCCGTCGAGCGGACCGTTAGGGCCGCCGGAAAGTGCGATCAACCCGCCGGTCGTTGCATCAAGCCAGGATACTTTGATATGCGGCCGTTCCTGCGCTTCGGTCTCAAGATAGGCGCGCGAACACAGCCGCATCAGGCTGCGGTAGCCGTTCTCATCGGCGGCGAGCAAGACAAGTCGCGGCCAATTGTGTTCGGTGTTGCGATTCTCGACGTCGCCAAAATCGACCGCCATGGCGCAGCCGACAATCGGCTGAATCCCAGAGTTCGCCAGCTTCTCCGAGAATTCCAGTGCGCCGAACATATTGTCGGTATCGGTCAAGGCGAGCGCCGGCTGCCGGTCGTTCTTTGCGAGTTCGGCCAGCCGCGCAATCGTCAAGCCGCCTTCGAGCAGCGAGTAGGCCGAATGAACGTGCAGATGCACAAAAGCCGGTTCAGCGGGCATCAAATGGCGTCCGTGGGGCCAAGCCCCCTGCTTTGAAAAACGGGGTCGCGCATGATCAAAACGGCGATTGCGATTCTCGCCTGATCAACCATGCGGGATCGCAAATGCCGCTGTCCATCGATCGACGCGCCGGCCGCGCGCACTTGTGGATTACGGGCGCAGTTGGCGCCCGCCTTTCTTACCGCGCCGCGCGGTCGCGGCCTTAGGCCTGCGACGCGGCCCCAATGGTGTGGGAATGCGCTAGAGCATCCCGAGGACCTGCGCCCACACCGCGACGGTTGCGAGAAACAGGCTCAAAGAGGCCAGCGCCACCGCTTCTTCCAAGACTGACCGGACCATGATTGCACCCTAATCTAAGAACATAAAGAGAACATAGTTCCTCTATTGTTCACGGTCAAGCATGACAGCCGTCCCGCAATCCGTGGCCGGAGAAGCCGGTTAAGCGGAACTTAACAACATGGCGGCGTACGCTGCCATGGCCAGCGGCCACGCACTTTTCCCATTGCATTGGACCTGTTCCGGCCAGATCGGGAACCCGCCTGCCCCACGTCATTTGACG